>JALUPA010000454.1 GCA_027054335.1 Ardenticatenaceae bacterium | reverse complement strand
CAATCTGATAACGGTCTTGCAGGGTGTCACCTGGTTGCAGGCCGGCGCGGTGGACTTTGCGCTGTCGTCCGCGTTTACTCGCTAGTTGTCTGGTCGTTAATCGCCCCATAAATGAGTCCAACCTCGTTTGATCATTGGCTTATTATAAGTTGAGGGGGCGTAAATAATCAAGCAAACAGTACATATCCGCCACATCAACAGTTACCACTTGTGCCAGAGGCGTTCACCGCCAACGCTTTGGGCGTAAGAAGTAATCTGCCGGAGAAGATCATCACGGCCGTTAAAAAAAGTGCTGACCTGCGACACATACGCTTCAATCGCCTGCGCTTTAGCTTGCAGCGCTTCATCCGAAAGGGGAATGGTTACGGCCGTCCACGCCGATGACTCCGGCGGGATGATTTTTGCCAGCGCCCCCGGCATTTGCACGTAAGGATAATCCTCATAATAAAACAGGTCGTCCCCGTAAACCCTCTCGGCCGCCTGCCGCACAATCTGGTGATCTACGTGCCGGCCCACAGCTAACGGGGCAACCAGACGGCCGGCCGGTAGCACCTGCGCCAGTCGTTCTGCCAACTGCCGCACCAAAGGTTCGTCCGCTGGGTGAATACCACCCGTGATTTGCACCCAGTCTTCGTAAAGAGGTGTACTGTCCGAGTCTGTGCGATAAATACAGTCCGGCACAGTCCAATGCCGATAATCCGCTCCTAAAATGTGGCTGGCAGCAATGTCTTCCACCCGGCGCTGGGCTACTACGTCAGCACCCAACTGCCAGCGCTCGTGCAGTATGTCGGCATAGCCGGATTGAGCCGGGCCGGGCGAGTCACCGGCCATAATGGTGAGGATGAGAATACGCTGACCAACGGCCGTAGCCTGAAAAATCTGCCCCCCGCAGGACAGCGCCGCATCGTCCAGATGAGGTGAAAGATAAATAGCGTCGTATTGTTCAGTCATTGGTAATTGGCCTGTATCACGACTCAATCTTCAATCTCCAGTCTCCAATCTCTAATCTCCAATTGGCTTGCCTGTCCATAGCCTACTATAATTACCCCATGGAAAAACAACTTACCCACCTGGATCAGAGCGGTCGGGCGCGCATGGTGAACGTGGGTCACAAGGCGGAAACAGAACGCATCGCCGTCGCTCGCGGCTCTGTGCAGATGCAGACTGAAACCCTACAGCTTATTATAGAAGGAAATATGAAAAAGGGGGATGTTTTGGGTACGGCCGAATTAGCCGGGGTGATGGGGGCCAAACGTACCAGCGATCTCATCCCCTTATGCCACCCCCTCATGCTGAATCAGGTCAAGGTGGTTTGCACGCCCAATGAGGCCGGCAACCGGGTGGATATTGAAGCGACAGCCCGCGTGACGGGCAAAACCGGAGTAGAGATGGAGGCCTTAACGGCCGTATCCATTGCCGCCCTCACTATTTACGACATGGCCAAAGCAGTAGACCGCGGAATGCGTATCAGTGACATACGCCTGGTACGCAAAGAAGGCGGGCGCAGCGGCGCGATTATTCTGGAGGAATGAAACGTGATGCGTGATACGTGAAGAGATGTCACGCATCACGCATCACGCATCACGCTATGGAACTGGAAATACGACTTTTTGCTACATTACGGGATAAGGCCGGGCAAGACCGGATTCAGATCACGCTGGCAGAACCGGCAACGGTAGCGGATGTTTTGGCTGCCGCAGCCACTGCTTACCCTAAGCTGGCCGAGGCGTTGCACAGCTCGATTGTCTCAGTAAACAAAGCATTTGCGGGGGAGGATACGACCGTACACGCCGGAGACGAAATCGCCATCTTTCCGCCCGTCAGCGGCGGCAGCAATATGCCCTGGCCCACTTACTTTGCCATCACCACGGCCGAACTGGATTTGAACGAGATTCACGGCCGTCTGGTGCAGCCGGACGTGGGCGCAGTGGCGAGCTTCACCGGCTCCGTGCGCGGCCAGACACAGCGAGACGGCCTGCCGCCGGAAACAATCTATCTGGAATATGAAGCCTACGCGGGGATGGCCGAAGAAAAAATGGCCCAGATTGCCCATGAAATATGGGGAAAATGGCCCCTGGTGAAAGGGATTGCCATTGTGCAACGTATCGGCCGTCTGGACGTGGGAGAGATTACCACCTTTGTGGCCTGCGCTTCCGCTCACCGGGATCAGGGCGTATTTGACGCTGCCCGCTACGGCATTGACCGCCTGAAAGAGATTGTGCCTGTATGGAAAAAAGAAGTCGGCGCAGACCAAAGCACCTGGGTAGAAGGACATTACCAGCCTACAGAGGCCGATAATGAGTAACTGGCAAACGCGGGCCTTAAATTTTGCCCGTCAGCACAACTTTCACCCCGATCCCGGTGTTTACGCCTTAGACTGCCTCAGTGAATTGGGCGAAGTAGCGAAGGAGATATTACTAGCAACAGATTACGGGCAACGGCCGTACCTTGCCAACGAAGAAATTGCCGGCGAACTAGGTGATGTTCTATACAGCCTGTGCCTTTTAGCCGCAGCCGCGGACGTAGACCTGGAAATTGCCTTCACCGACACCCTGGTCAAATACGGCCGTCGCTGGCAAGAGTCCGGGCATACGGGCAGCTAATAACAAGAGATGACAGTCACTTTTCAAGTGACTGTCATCTACAAATCGGAGAACCAAAGAATGAATCAAGATTCAAACAATCAACACCGCGTCGTTATTACGGGAGTAGGACTGGTAACCCCTCTGGGTCATAATGTGCCCGATACCTGGGAAGCTATTTTAGCGGGAAAATCCGGCGCGGCTCCACCCGTTCTTCTGGATGTGGATGGGTTATCTATTCAAGCCATTTGCGAGATTAAAGATTTTGACGCCGAAAAATATATCGGCCGGCGCAAGGCCCGGCGGCGGGACCGGTATGAGCAAATCGCTACCGTGGCCGCGCAGGAAGCCCTGGCCCAATCCGGCCTGGAAATCACCAATGAGAACCGGGATCGGGTGGGCATTATTCTGGGTACAGGTGTGGGCGGCATTCGCACGCTGGTAGAACAGGAACATGTGCGGATCAATAAAGGCATTCGCCGCACCAGCCCCTTTGCCATCACCATGATTATGCCCAACGGGGCTGCCGGGATGCTGGCAATTGATTACGGTATTCACGGGCCGTCCTCCACCATTACCACGGCCTGCGCCTCCGGCAATGATGCAGTAGGCGCAGCCCTGCGCACCATTCGCTCCGGCGAAGCGGATGTGATCATTTCCGGCGGTTCGGAATCTATCATCACCACAGTGGCAATAGCCGGCTTTGAACGGGCCGGGGCCACCTCTTTGCGGGCGGAAAACACACCGCAGCCATTTGACAAGAACCGGGACGGCCTGGTAGTGGGCGAAGGGGCCGGTGTTTTGGTGCTGGAAAGTCTGGAACACGCCCAGGCGCGCGGGGCGACCGTTTTGGCTGAGGTGGCGGGTTACGGCCGTTCCACCGACGGTCATCACATTACGGCCCCGGCGGAAGGCGGGCGCGGTGCAGCTAAAGCCATCGAACTGGCTCTGGCAGATGCCGGAACCGCACCGGAAGAAATTGATTACATCAGCGCCCACGGCACAGCCACCCCGCTGAACGACTCTCACGAAACGATGGCTATTAAACAAGTCCTGGGCGAACATGCTTACAACGTAGGCGTCAGCTCCACCAAAAGCATGACCGGGCACATCATGGGCGGTACCGGGGCTATTGAATCTATCTTTTGCGTCCTGGCCATCCGGGACCAAATGATGCCCCCCACCATCAATTACCAGACG
>JALUPA010000453.1 GCA_027054335.1 Ardenticatenaceae bacterium | reverse complement strand
CTATGCCCCGGCCGACCTGACGCTGGAGCCGCTGGAAATGGGCTTTACGGTGCAGCGCGTCTACGAGGCGGTGGACGACCCGGCGGACGTAACGCGGGATGAGGACGGCGTGTGGCATATCAAGGCGGGGGCGCGGGTGCGGGTGACGCTGACGCTGGTGGCCCCGACGCGGCGTTATCACGTGGCCCTGGTGGACCCGCTGCCGGCCGGGCTGGAAATTGTGAATTTGGCAACGGCCGTTTCCGGCGACCTCCCCCCCGACCCCGGCCGGCCGGAACCATATTACGGCTGGTGGTGGTGGAACTGGTACGAACACCAGAACATGCGGGACGAACGGGCGGAAGCGTTTACCTCGCTGCTGTGGGACGGGGTGTATACCTACTCCTACGTAGCGCGGGCCACAACGCCGGGCACGTTTGTCGTCCCCCCCGCCAAAGCGGAAGAGATGTATTCGCCGGAGGTGTTTGGCCGCACGGGAACGGATTGGGTGGTTGTGGGAAATTGACCAATTTATGCCCGGAAGCGCCAGACGCTTTGTTAACCGTCCACAAATAAGCTGCTCCTAATCCTCTGAGGTCTTGGAGAACTGTCCTGTAAATAGACCACAGATAGAAAAAATCTGGGATCTCTTTCATTTTCCGTGGTGCGTTTCGCGCATGTTTAACTCTTTATTTATAAGATTTGTTCCTCAATAAAAAAGACGTTATTTGACACAAAAAGGGGCGCTGATTAACATAGATAAACACAGATGCTGCTTATTGGCCAAGGAGGCTTGACATGAAAATCCGTTCCTGTGTTCTCATCACCCTGGCTCTGCTTATGGGCAGCCTCGTACTGGCCGCCTGCACCCCTGCCGCCCCCGCTGAACCCTGCGCCTTTACGGCCAACGAATCCCTGACCGTTTACCGTTTACCGGACAGCGCATCAGACGTATTTGGGACAATTTCTACCGGGGAGACGTTTGAGGTTTTGGCCCGCACCGCAGAGGGTTGGGTGGGGTTTGATCCCGGCATCGCCCAGGCGGGCAATATCGGGCTGGCGCACCACAGATGGGTGCTGCTCAATGCTACGATTTCACCCTCTTGCCTATCTTCTGTTGATCTGGTGACGTTGGCTGATGTGCAGGCTGATTTGGCTGCGTCTGGCCAATAGTGAGACAGAGACCTGACAGGTTTGCGAAACTATGGCAATGCCTGGTAGTTTTGGATGCAGAGACGCTGGAAGGGAACGTTATACAGAAAACCTGTCAG
Organism: Ardenticatenaceae bacterium; assembly: GCA_027054335.1. Classification (GTDB taxonomy): domain Bacteria; phylum Chloroflexota; class Anaerolineae; order Promineifilales; family Promineifilaceae; genus JAJRTP01. The sequence goes on along the minus strand of JALUPA010000453.1, from coordinate 10,009 downwards.
GTCTGGTCTGCATGGGAACGAAGACTTGACAGGCTTGCGAGACTATTCTAATGCCCGGTAGTTTTGGATGCAAAGACGCTGGAAGGGGTGTTATGCAGAAAACCGTCAGGTCTGGTCTCCCCCTATCAGGGTTTCGATGTGGGTTTCATCTGGATCGGTGCGGTGCATGTCTATGTAGTTGTCACGGCCGTCAAACCATTCCAGTACGGCCGTTTTGTCAAGGCGGGTTGGTTTATCTGAGATAATCGTATCGTAGGAGGAGTAAGGCCAGTTGCGGAAGTCATCTACCAGGCCATGTTTTTGGGGATTGCGGTGGATGTAAGTGATGAGTGTCAGGAAGTAGGCATCGGATGTAACTGGTATTCTGCCAAACGGCCGTTGAAAGAGAGAACCTGTACGGCCGTAACGGTTATTAAAAGATCGGGCATACGCATTGAACATGTTAGAAAAATATTGTTTAGGTTCTTTCACATGAACGCCAGGCCAGTCTGCCAGAATTTCTGACACCTCCTTGATGCGTAGTAGGAAATGAAAGTGGTTTGGCAGCAGACAGTAAGCATACACATCTGTAATAGGGGCAACATGTTTTGTAAACAGCTTTAGAAAATAGAGATAGTTGGCCTTTTGGTTGAATAAATTGCAGCGGTTTACCCCTCGATTGTAAATGTGATAGATAATTCCGAAGCGAAGTGGTTCCGGCATGATATTTCCCCATAATCCATCCAACAGATTGCTAAACCATTTATAAGATATGGTTTGGCTAAATGCAAATAGACCTGACAGGTTTGCGAAACTACTGCAATACCCGGTAGTTTTGGATGCAGAGATGCCTGAATGGGACGTTATGAAAATAACCTGTCAGGTCTTCTTGCAAAGGGAATGATGGAAGACCTGACAGGTTTGCGAGACTATTCTAATTGCCCGGTAGTTTTGGATGCAGGGATGCTGGAATGTAACGTTATGCAGAAAACCTGTCAGGTCTGGGCTTCGACGATGGCGATTTCTGCGGGGGTGAGGTTGTAGAGTTGGTAGACGAGTTGGTCTATCTGGCGGTCGGTGGCGGTGATTTGGCGTTGGAGGATGGTTTTTTCGTGGCTTGTTTGGGCGGCTGCCAGTCGCTTGTGCAGATCGATCATTTGTGTGACCAGCGCAACCATAAGATCATGCTGCGATTTTTCCTCGGAGTTGGCAAAATCAATGGGGCGTAGGGGGAACTCTCTTAAATAGGCTGTTTTCATACGAAAGTAGCCACCACGAAGAGGTGTACCTGTTTCTTGCAAATAATAGGTCAGAATGGGGGAATTCAGGATGCCAAGAACATAACGCAAATCCAGGGTAACATCTTCGTTCAAAATAATGGCATACGCTGTATCAAGCAGCCAATAGCCTTCTGAGTCAAGATGGCACTCACCACGAATAACAACGTCAGGGAAAACGATTTTTTCCGGCACTTCAAACCTGTGCAAGTTTTGCGGACGGCCGTATTGATAAAACTCTCTACCCTTGAAACGACCTTTTTCCCGTGCATCTAATCTGCTGCGGCAACGCTGCAAATACTCAAACGTTCGCGGCGCATCAGCCGCTAAAACATTTAGCGGTACAAGTTTGCCACCATTTTCATTTACTTCATAAGGAACAAGCAGCAACAGATTGTCCTCAATTTCATACCGCTTGATGCTTCTGCCGCGCAGCCCAGGCCGTAAAAATTCAGGTTCAAGTAAAAGTTCTTCTTCAAGTTGAGGCGAATGTACTCGAACCAAATCATTTTCTACCCCACGTTTTTCCAGCATATAAACCTTGTCGGCTCTGGTCCCTGTCCCTTGAAAAATTTGAGTTACGGTTCCCATTCCAGGCCAACGCTTTAGTTTTCGCAATGTTTTCGAGGGAAACTCCCAGACATCAGTACTCAACTCATCAGCATCAACAGTAGATGTTATCCATAGCCCAGACGCTTCTTCCGGCATAGGACATCGTTCAATCTTGCTTATTGGGCCACGATATTTGGCAACGATAGCTTTATTCTGTCTCGCCTTGTTCAAAAAGAGAAGACAGGTATAGGTTGTAGCTCCCCGGAAAACTTGAAACGCTTCAAAATGAACAAGACGCTCCAACACACGATCTGCCGCCAGTATCCCTCGCAAGTTTTCCCCAACCTGTGAGTTCAAAAATTTGTTGGGCAAGATATAACCTAAACGGCCATCAGCTTTAAGCAACCCCAACGCTTTTTCGACAAAAATCAAGTAGATGTCCCATTCACGGGATGAAGCAGTCGTATAATGAGACCGGTAAAACTCCCATTCTTTGGGGTAGCTTTCTTTCACATTGATACTGCGGATATACGGCGGATTGCCAATCACCGCATCAAAACCGCCCCAGGGCACAATCGTGGGGAAGGCGGCCGCCCAATCGAAGACGTTGATGCGGTACATCTCTGCCTCGTCCAGAATCCCCAGGGAAAGCTGCCCGTCGTAAAAGTCCGGGCCGATGAGGGAGTTGCCGCATTTGATATTGGCGCTCAGGTCGGGCAGCACCCGCTCCGGCAGGAGGCGCATCTGCGTGCCCAGGCTGGCTTCCGTTTCCCCTTCCATCACCTTGAGCAGCAGGCTCAGCTTGGTCACTTCCACCGCCTGCGGATCAATGTCCACGCCGTAGATGTTGTTGAGCAAAATGCGCTTACGCTCGGTGATGGTCAGCTGCCATTCACCCCGGTCATTCTGGTAAAGGGGCGGTTCCTTGCGCCGCGCCCATTTGTCCGCCTCGGTCAGGTAGGCGTCCAGATGCCAATCCAGCAAAAACTGGTACGCGCCGATGAGGAAGCTGCCGGAACCGCAGGCCGGGTCCAGGATACGCAGCTTGCTCACGCCGCCGGCCGGGCCGGGCTTTTTGCCTGCTACCAGTTGGCCCACCGTTTCCTGCACAATGTAGTCCACGATGTAGGTGGGCGTGTAAAAGACGCCGCCCGCCTTCTTCACTTCCGGTTTGGCTTCTACTTTGGCCTGCCCCCCGGCCGTCAGTCGGATGACCTGGCCCAGGAACTGCTCGTACACCTGCCCCAAAATGTCGGCCGGAATGACGTCGAACTGGTAGGGGCTGTCGGGGTAGTAGAGCCGTTTGACAATGCTTTTCAGGGTTTTGTCGTCAATGGTCAGCCCCAAGGTAAATTCGTCCAGCGATTCGTCATCCCGCCCTTTTTCCGGTCGGAAGTGGAAGAGGCCGGAGTTGTATTTCTGGTCGGCCAGGCGGAACAGGTCGCCCAGTTGATGGTAGATGTCTTTTCCAGCGGCGCGCTCCCGGAGACGGCCGTATCGTTCAATCCCCCGATCCTCGGCAATACGCAAAAAGATCAGCCGGTCAATGGTGCGCTGCACGGCAAAATTAAGCTGGCGCGTGCTGATCCCCGGATTGCGCAGGGCGATATTGCGGGCCAGTTCGTGGCGCCATTCGTTGATCTCCGCCAGAAAGGCGTCATCCACAGCGGCCGTGCCCCGCTTCGCCTTGCTGGACTGCACGTACCGGTCAAAGGAGCCGCGCCGGATTGCTTCCGGCGAGAAGAGGGCCGCCAGTTCGTCCCAACGCACAGCGTATTCCCGGAAGGTCAGATACATGATGCGGGAATGGCTGGCGGGATCGTTTTTGTTGGGTTTCGGCCGGCAGTCGTAGACGGCAAACTCTTCAAAGTCGGTGAGGATGCTCAGAGGCAGTTTGGCGCTCCAGGCGTAACGGCGCACCTGAAAAGCGGGGGCGATCTCTTCTTTCAGGTTGACGGAGGGCTTTTTGGCCTCGACGAACAATTTACGCTGGCCGCCGATGCGCAGGGAGTAATCGGGCGCTTTGGTGGAACGGCCGACGCGGATGGCGTCTTCATGCACCACTTCTTTGTACGCTTCGGCGTACCCTTTCTCGTTGTCCACGTCCCAGCCCAGCAGTTTGAGGAAAGGGTCAATGAATTCGCGGCGCACCTGGGTTTCGTTGTACTGCCCGGCGCGGTAGGCGTCCAGATTGCGTTCAAAGCGGTCTATGAGGTCTATGAGTTTGGCCGGGGCGGGCATGACGTCCTCCAGTTGCGGTTCTGTCACGCGATTTTGTCAATCGCGCGGGGACGATTTACAAAATCGTCCTACATGGGGGCATTGTACTGGGACGCCTGGCTAAAATCAAGTTTCGGTAGGGCCAGGCAGGGGGTAAAACGGCCGTGATTGTCTGGAGCCGTTTGCCCCGTGCCCGGCACTGCTTTCAGTGGCAAAATTTTCGCCGGTTACCCAGCCACAAAACCCATCGTTTGCAAAATTTTTTTGGGCATTCGCGGGGTTTTGTATGGTAGGGGCAGGTCTTGTACCCGCCCGCCTCTGGGCGACCACAAGGGTGCGCCCCTACATCCCCTGAAATCCGAAAGACCCCGAAAAATTAAGGAGTCTTTCCCGCCGGACAATCGGATAGTTGGGTGCTTGACCTTTGGGAACACACTATCAGTTTCCCTTATTAACGCACACCTTTCCTAGCAGTTTGTCGGAGAAGTCTGTTTCTTCTTTTTAAGGACGCAGATTAACACTGATAAACGCTGATTTTTAACCTGGAACATCAAAAAAATCAGTGAAATCAGCGTCATCTGCGTCCCAAAATTCTTTTTCCGACAGCCTGCTAGAACCGCCAAAATGACCATATTGACAAGAATATCTCTGTAATATATAATTATCTTATATATAAGATAACAATATATACGAGAGATACTATTATGAATCTTATGAATCAGCTAAAAAAAGGCAGCACTCCATTATTAGTGTTGAGTGTCCTGCAAGAAAAACCGATGTACGGCTATCAAATTATGCGAGAATTGGAACAGCGCAGTCAGGGATATTTTTCCTTAACAGCCGCATCCCTCTACCCTACCTTGCACAAACTTGAAGATGAAGCGTTGGTTACCAGCCAGTGGCAGGAAGGCCAGGGAAACCGTCGTCGCAAATATTACACAATCACCGAGAAGGGACAAGAGATACTAAACCAACATGCCGCAGAATGGCAGGCATTCGCTGATCACTTAATGGCCCTAATACCCCCGTCACTACACCGGGCGGAAGGAGCCATAGTATGACCGATTTAGAGAAATACTTACAACAACTGCGTTATGAGTTGCGCGCTCACAGTGAAAGGGAACGCACCGAAATCATCGCTGAAATTCAAAGCCATATTGAAAGCGGTCTGGCAGATGAAATGATGGGGAAAAGTGACGCGGAACAAACTATTCACCTCCTGCAAGAGTTAGGCTCTCCGACAGAATTAGCTCAGAATTTACAAAAGACGAACTGGAAACACAATCTTCTCTATACGATTCTAGCTTTAATGCCCCTTCTACTTTTTAATCTTCTGGGTGACTGGACATCTTCTCAATTTGGTTACACTCCTTTTGCCAACGTCTCGAATTTTGTTATTCAGCTTTTGCTCAGTGCAGGCTTGGTCTTTTTGGCTCGCCATCTGGGGAGCAAGCTGCTTCAAGGCTGGTGGCTGGGATATAGTATGGGTATCGTCTTTAATGCGGTAATTTTCAGCAATAATTGGCCGTTTCACTGGTTTTCTGGCATCGTTTGGAGTCTAACCCCGATATTATTAGTGATTATTGTGGGGGGTTTTTACGGCCGTTTCCTCTGGCAAAACCGGCATGACGGGCTGGTTATCACCCTTGCCCTCATCCCCTTCATGTGGGGACTGACCGTACTGATGACACTTAATTCCGTCCTGGTAGAGGACTATGTATGGCGCTCCATGTGGACAGCTTATCTAAGCGTCCCCACCTTTATCATTGTTGCAGCCGCTGCTTTTATGCCTCCCCAAAGGAAGCAGCGCTGGGGCGCCTTGATTATCGGCATTTCAATTTATACGATTGCTGTTTTTGCACTTTGGTTCCCCAATCCCAATTCAGTTTTGTGGTTAACTTTGTGGCTGCCCCTGCTTTTAGGCATTTCCATAGAATCCACCGTCATCTATACGCACCATCTGCAACTAACTTCACGATAATTCCCAGGCGGCCCGAATATCACGCAAAATCTGGACAGCCTGGGCAATGAGGGCCTTGTTTTCCGGGCGGTTGGGCCACAGGCTGGCGCCGGAGGGGTGGGGGAGCGGGACGAGGAAACGGCCATCTTTCGGGAGATTGGCGATTTGAGATTGGAGATTGGGCCATTCCAGCCATTGGCCGGTCTTGACGTCGTAGTTGACGGGGTTGGTTATGGCTTGGGGCGGGAAGTAGACGGCCGTACCAATTACCTCCGTCAATTTGGCCGATTTGGGAAAAAAGAGCTTAATTGCCAGGCCACCGACGGGAATGATGAGGCGAGGCTTAACCAGGGCCATCTCTCGATCCAGGAAGGGGCGGCACAAGGTTTGCTCTGCTTTACTGGGGACGCGATCCCCTTTGCCGTTTTTGCCTTTGCCGGGATAGCATTTAGTTACGGCCGTCATGTACTGCTTTTCCCGGAACTCGGCCTCATCCCAGCCCGCCTGCTCCAGCCATTGAAATAACCGGCGTCCGCTGCCGGCATTAAACGGCCGTCGTGCAGCCACTTCCGTAATCCCCGGCGCCTGCCCGATGAGCATCACCTGCCGCACCGTGCCACAGCGGTAAATGGCTCCCGGCGTAATTTCGTAGCCTGCTTCCAGGCAGCGGCGGCAGGCGTTCATGTCAACTTGAAGTTTGGTCAGGGAATCGTTCATATGTTTTTAGCCGCAGATTACGCGGATTAGCGCGGATTTTTCAGATTTAATGCGCCAAATCTACGTCAGCCGCGGCTGAATGAATTTGCAGGTTGTGGCGTATAATGCGCCCTTCCGGGGACAAGCTTGCTACCCAGTCGGCCAGATGGCGCACGGCCGTATGGATGCCGGACGTAGGCCGGGGAAAACCCAATTCATGTAAACCCACAACCAGATCACCGGACGGCCGTAACCGGATTTGCAGCCCGACCCGTTGGGCCATTGGCTCCTCCTTTAAGTACGTATCCACCAGCAAGCTGGCCTCGTCCCGCGCCAGAAACACCTCCATAAAGCGAACGTGTATGTCACCGGTCGAGACGTGAAAAGAAGTGAAATGGCTGGCAATTTCGGGCAAACTCAGGGGCGTTTCCAGAATCACGTGGGGCATGGGTAGTTCCTCCGGCGGGGGGAAAATATCAGGGGCGGGCGTCTCGTTACGCCGCCATTTGTAATAGTGGCAGGTGCGCCCGGCAGCCAGGGCGATGTTCTCATATTTGGTGCGCAGCCGTTCGTTATCTTCGGTAACAAAGGGGACGGGCCGGCGGCTGCTGAAGTAGGGCGTCCGGGCCAGCGTTTCCGTAATCCAGCGGGCATAATCGGCGTGATCGGTGGCAATGTCCAGACGGCCGTCCACCTCCAGCCGCGTCGCCAGCAAATGCAGGAAGGATTCGTCAATCAAACGGCGTTGGTGATGGGCAGCTTTGGGCCAGGGATCGGGAAAATTGATGTATACCTCGGCCACAGAACCGGGAGCGCACAGGGCATGGAGCAGGTAACGGGCGCTGCATTGCAGCAGGCGCACGTTGCTCAATCCGGCGTGGATAATTTTCCGTTCACCGCGCCGCAGGGAGGGCAGGGAGATTTCCACGCCGATGATGTTAGCTGACGGCCGTTTCTGGGCCAGATGGCGCAAAAAGTGGCCGCCGCCAAAACCAATCTCCACCAGCAACGGGGCATCCTGCGCAAAAATCTCGGCCCAGGGCGTGGGGCAGGGCAAGCGTCGTTCGGGTAAAATGATGGATGACATGAGGGGATTATAGGTGACAAGGTGACAAGGTGACAAGGTGATTACACGTCACACCTTCACCTTGCCCCATTGGGGGGGATGGGTGACAATACAGGTATGGCGGCATTGATGAGGGGCCTCGATTCGGAGGCATACGACAGGCAGTATAGCGACAGGGAATTAGTGGGCCGGATTCTGAGATATTTCCGGCCGTATCGCGGGAAAATCGTCGTCATCGTCATCGCTGTTTTTTTGATGGCCGGGGCCAGCGCCTCCGTGCCCTTGCTGGTGTCAGCCGGGGTGGATGAGATTTCCGGGGGAGACAAAGAATTTTTGATACCGCTGCTGGTAACGGCCGTATTTGTCGCCGGCGTCAGTATATGGTTCCTCAACTGGATACGCCGCCGTCTCACCAGTGAAGTAGTGGCCGACGTCATTCTGGCAATGCGTGACGATGCCTTTGCCGTTACCATTCGCCAGGACATGGCCTTCTTCGATGAATACAGTTCCGGCCGTATCGTCAGCCGCATTACGACCGATACCCAATCTTTTGGCGAAGTGATCATGCTGGCAACTGACGTCATCAATCAGTTGGCCGTCGCCCTTATCTTGCTTCTCGTCCTGTTCAGCATTGAGTGGCGTTTGACGCTGCTTTTGCTGGCAATGGCTCCCTTTGTGGCTGCCGCCGCCCTGACCTTTCGCAATCTGGCCCGTAAAGTTACCCGGCAAAGCGCCCGCGCCGTCGGGGAAGTGAATAAAGCGATTCAGGAAGCAGTGACCGGTATCCGGGTAGCCAAAAATTTCCGGCAGGAATTGGCCATCTACCAGGAATTTCACGCGGTCAATGAGCAAGCGTACCACATCAATGTGCGACGCAATTTTGTTCTGGCGAACATCTTTCCGGTTTTGAATGTACTATCGGGGGTGGGCACGGCCGTACTCATCTACACCGGAGGGCTGACGGCCGTCAACGGCATCATCAGTATTGCTGCCTGGTATTTGTTTGTCGCTACCGTAGATCGCTTTTGGTTCCCCGTCACCAATTTGTCCGCTTTCTGGAGCCAGTTCCAGGCTGGTTTGGCTGCGGCGGAACGAGTATTTGCTCTGACCGACGTGGAATCGGAGGTGCGGCAAACCGATAACCAGCCAGTGTCCAGCCTGCGCGGGGAGATTCTGTTTGAGCATGTCAGTTTCCGCTATTCGGAGCAAGAACAAGTACTGGCTGATTTTTCCCTGCGCATTGCCCCCGGCGAGAGTGTGGCTCTGGTGGGGCATACTGGCGCGGGCAAATCGAGCATTATCAAGCTGGTGGCCCGGTTTTATGAGTTTCAGTCAGGGCAGATTTTGATAGACGGCCGTGACAGCCGCACCTTTGATCTAACAGAATACCGGCAGCAAATTGGTATTGTCTCTCAGGTACCTTTTCTATTTGCGGGCACAGTAGCGGAGAATATTCGCTACGGCCGTCCCGCGGCCACTGACACAGAAATTGAGACGATGGCCCGGCGTATTGGTGAGGGAGAATGGCTGGAAACCCTGCCGGACGGCCTCAACAGCCGGGTAGGGGAACGGGGCAACCGTCTCTCTCTAGGTCAGCGCCAACTCGTCGCCCTGACGCGGGTACTGGTGCAAAATCCCTGTATCTTCATCCTGGATGAGGCCACAGCCAGTGTAGACCCCTTCACCGAATCCCAGATTCAGCACGCCCTCAACCTGATCATGGCCGAACGGACTTCCATCATTATTGCCCACCGCCTTTCCACCATCCGGGCCGCAGATCGCATTATTGTGCTGCAAAAGGGGCAAATTATTGAGCAGGGAAATCACGAAGCCTTGATGGCCCAGGGGGGGCATTATGCGGAGTTATACAACACCTACTTTCGGCACCAATCTGCCTCTTACCAACCTCAACTGGGAGAATACGGCCGTTTGGAAATCGGCAGCTAAGGTACAGCCATCACCTTTGCGCCCTTTCTAATTGCTGCCATCATTATTATTGCCATTGTCACCATTGTCATTCCCATTGTCGTCTGTGGGGCTGTCGGGCGTGTTCGTGCTGGGCGGCGGCGGGGTGCGGGACGGCGTCACAAGCACGGGCGTATTGGTGGGCGATGAGCCAGGCAGCGGTGTAGCAGTTTCCGCAAGGGCTGGCGTGGGTGTAACTGTGGCCGGTAACCGGGGAACCCACAACCGGCGGCCAATACTCAACACAGTAGATTCCAGGCAGTTGATCGTCATCAATTCCTCTACCGTGCTGCC
>JALUPA010000452.1 GCA_027054335.1 Ardenticatenaceae bacterium | reverse complement strand
TCATTGTGGGCAGCATTGTTTCGGCACTGGCTGGATATATTGGGATGAGCATCGCAACGCGGGCCAATTCCAGAACCACCCAGGCTGCAGTGGACGGCGGGTTAAAGGGTGCTCTCAATGTCGCCGTGTCGGGCGGTGCGGTAATGGGACTCAGTGTGGTGGGGCTGGCCCTGTTAGGCCTGGTGATTGTGTATATCGTGTTTCAGGGCGATCCCACCATTGTCAACGGATATGCCATGGGTGCCAGTTTGGTGGCCCTTTTTGCACGAAGCGGCGGTGGGATTTTTACCAAAGGGGCCGATATGGGCGCCGATCTGGTGGGCAAAGTCGAAGCCAATATCCCGGAAGATGATCCGCGGAATCCCGCGGTTATCGCCGACAATGTGGGAGACAACGTCGGCGATGTGGCCGGGCTTGGCGCCGACCTTCTGGAAAGCTACGTGGAGTCCATGATTGCCAGCATGGCCATTGCCGCGGGACTCGGACTCGCAACGTTACAGATGCTGCCCCTGCAGATTGCCAGCGCAGGTATTGTCGCTTCGATTATCGGCGTTCTTTATGTAAAAGTAGCGGCGCGTAACAATCCCCAATCGGCGCTCATGATGGGCACATATATCAGCGCCGTGCTGACTGCAATCGCAACCTACTTTATCGTTAAAACAAACGGGATTGAGTTTACCGATTCCACCGGGAATACATACGATGCCATGGGGCCTTTCTGGGCCACCATAGCCGGTGTGATCAGCGGTGTTATTATCGGGTTAACGTCCGAATATTACACTTCCAGTGCCTACAAGCCGGTACGGCGCCTCGCCGAGGAATCCCAGAGCGGACCGGCGCTGACCGTAACCGGGGGCATTTCGCTGGGCATGGCTTCCACGGCGATACCGGTCATTGTGCTGGCGATTGCGGTTTTGGTGTCGGTGAAAGTGGCCGGAATTTACGGTGTGGCCATGGCGGCCTTTGGCATGCTGGCCACTACCGGTATGGTGGTCTCGGTTGACTCTTATGGCC
>JALUPA010000451.1 GCA_027054335.1 Ardenticatenaceae bacterium | reverse complement strand
GCCTTTTCTACTGCTACCATTTCCGCTACGCTAAAAACTTTCATATTTTTTTGGAGATTAGGGATTGGAGATTGGCGATTGCAAGTCGGTTACAGCAAATCTCTAATCACCAATCTCCACCTCCTTAAACCGTTTTAATTTCAAAATTCCCTGTTCCTTGTACCATTTTAACGTCTGGCACGCCCCTGTTTCAAATGGCGTGGGCACAAATCCCAGTTCCTTTTCCGCTTTGGCGGTAGAGATGTGCCAATCCTGGAAAACGTAGGGGGCCATGTTGATGGGGTAAAACGGCTCTTTGTGGGTGAAGCGGGAAAGCGCTGTCCAGGTGCGAGCCAGGGCGACAACCATCCCGGAAGGGATGTTCATGCGCCAGTGCCTGATACCGGCTAAATTACTGACGATATTATTGACTTCATTGTGGGTCATAGAACGGCCGCTAACGTTGTAGATTTCGCCCGGTTCCCCTTTGTTCAGAGCCAGCATGATACCTTGCGCCACGTCCGGCACAAAAACGGGGAAGGTAATGTGACGGCCGCCATCCACCCGGATGCGCCAGCCCCGGAGCGGTTCTTCAAAAAAGAGGCGGTTGAAAGCGTAACGGCCCCAGGGACCGTAAAACGCGCCGGGGCGCAGGACAATCACCGGCAGCCCTGCTTGCCCGTAAGCCAGAACGCGGGTTTCGGCTTCCAGTTTGCTCAGTTGGTAGGGTTCCTGGGGGCGGCAGACGGTGTTTTCGTCAATGACTTCCTGGGCAGGGGTAGTGCCGACGACAGCAACGGTGGAGATGTAGATGAAACGTTTGACGTTGTGAGTAAGGGCGGCGTCGAGTACGGCCGTCGTCCCCGCCACATTTGTCTGCCAAAATTCATCCGGTTCGCCCCAAAAACGAAACAACCCGGCGGCGTGGATGACCTGGTCGCACCCCCGGCACGCTTCTTGTACGGCCGTCTGATTGGCAATATCATCCGTATAAGCCAATTCCACCCCCAACGTTTTCAGAAAGTCTGTGTTGCTGGTAGGCCGCACCAGCGCCCGCACTGCATATCCGGCTTGCACCAACATGGGAACAAGATGGTGACCTAAAAAACCGGTCGCTCCGCTGATCAATATCATCAAGCTGTTCCTTACTACGTTAGAGAGGGTTGGACATATGAAAAACGCCGTCACGTTTTTCGTAATCACCACTACTGCATCGCGGCATAAATACGCAGGCAGCTTCGTAAAACGATTTTACAAAATCGTTCAACTGCATCGCGGCATAAATACGCAAGCAACTTCGTAAAACGATTTTACAAAATCGTTCAGGCGCGATTTACAAAATCGCGCTGCGAAAGCCACCGTGTACGACGTTTATTGTAGCATAGGAGACGGAAAACGTAGTAGGACTATAATTAGGTGAGCTGTTCCTCGTCAATCCACGCCCCAATCTGGCGAATCGTCTCCTTGATTTTATGCTCCAGCGTTTCCTGAGAGATACCTTCCTCGCTGCTCACTGCCAAAGTGAGCGTAAAGGTCAGCGGCTGGTCTGATGCGGCGCTGAGGGGCATGAAGATACCCCGATTGACGTCGGCAATGCGGCTGGCGGGCACATCATTGATAACCAGCCGTACCTGATGATATACAGTCCGCTCAATCGGTTCCTCCTCACTATCCTCATCTTGCCGATCCTTGACCTGATAACCAGCGCCGCCTGGTTCCGTTCCCCCACCAACATCTTGACCAAATTCTTCTTCCTGGCGACGTGCCTCATCCTCTTTGCGCCATTGGGCAGTCAATGCTTCACAAGCGGCATTCGCCAACAGAGAGAAGCCCGGCTCAAATGAGATGACGCCCAGGGGCAGCGGTTCCCGGTAGCGCAGCATGTCTCGCGTTATCTCACCTTCACCCATCACCAAGCCAAAAGCGCCTTCCTGGACGCCCAATTGCACAGCGCGGGCCAGGACTTCTTCAGAGGCGGGGGCGGGGAGGTCTGAATTCTTGTAAAACTGATCCAGAATGACACTGGTGGCTACTTGCTCGTTACCGGCCATCAGCTTGTTGACCAGCGTCCGGTAATGGAGTGATTCCACGATGGCCCCAATGTCTTTGCTGGTTAGTTCGCGCCAATACCAGTGGCCTAACGTTTCGTTGTCGGCTACCGGTTGGCCTAGATCGTAGGTGCGCGCGCCCACGCGCAGTGTATGATACACACGGCGCACGTTGTAAGAAAAGTCGCGGCGGATGTTGAACATCCGATCCTGAATCTCTTGCCGCTTGGCCGCCAGGGGGGATTTCAGGTCGCTTTCTACTTCCCGTTTGATTTCGGCCAGCGCCAGCCAGGTCTTGACGTCTTCGCGCAACCGGCCGTATGCCGCCGCATCTGCCAGGGCAAAGAACAGCGTATTTTTGTATTCCCGGAAAGATTGACCCTTGCGCTCAATCCACTCATTGATCTGTTCGCCCCGGTCGAGGGGATGCAGGATCAGCAGCTTTAATTCCCGGCTGTTCAGATACCAGAGCAAGTTGGCTTCTTTTTGCAGCACTTCCGTGATCATGGCCGGTACGGTGTCGCTGCGCATGACGGCCAGCTTGATGTAGGGCAGGTTGATGCCCTTCTCGCTGTCGTCGGCGCTGAAGGAGTGGAAAAAAGACGGCCGTAGCAATGCGCTGCGCCAGATGTTTCCAGGACTTGTTTTCCGCGTCCAACGTTTGCGCTTTGGCTTCGTGTCCGGCAATGTCAGAGGAAATCACCCCTTCATATTCCGGGCCGATATGCTTCAGGAACTCCTGCCGTATTCCCGGATGTTCCAGGTCAATATCGCCGGGCAGAATGAGGTCGAGGTTGCGCTCTTGTTGGTAAAGGCGTTCCACCACGTTGGCCAGCAAGCGCAAGACGCCGCGGGTACGCTGGAAGGAGGAGAAGGTACTCCACTTTTCGTACAGGATGTCAATGACGTCGGGATGGAAGGGGTAGGCCATCTCCAGCTTGTCCCGGTAGCTCAGGTCGCGGGCTTTGGCCGGTAAATCATCCTTGTGGGTTTGCTATTTCTGGAAATATTCGTGGGCAATTTCCCGCATCGCCGTTTGCTGCAAGGTTTCCTCTTCAAAGAGACGGCGGCGGATGACGGCGTACACTTCCTGTCCCTTGACCGGGGTTTCGATGCTTTCTGACCGGCCGAATATCTTGCTCAACCGGGCCAGCGATTCTTCTTCCCGGTCGCCAAAATCTTCCAGTTTGCTGGAAGGCAGGGTGACGATCAACATGCCGTTGGTGAGGGAGGCGAGGGAGTCGGTTAGCTCCTGGAAATAGGGATCGTTGTAATCGGGCGGGGCTTTGCCGCTGAATACGTCGCCCAGGTCGGCGGCAAAAACAGCTTCATCAAAATGGCCTTTGCGAATGTCTTCGTGGGGTTGAATAACGTCAAACCAGTTGCGCATCAAAGGGATTGTGTCCTTTTTCCGGGTTTTGCGGGCGGGTTCTACGGGTGGTTTGGGGGCCGCATCAGGCAGGAGCGGGGCCATGCCGACGACAGCCGCACCGTCAGCCTCTTCCAGGATAATGTGATCCGGTTGGCCGGCGGCGTGGGTGCAGCGCCGGAGAGGTTTGCGCTTGCTGTTCAGTTCGTGGTAGATGAAGAGCCGGTACAGGTCGTCATCGTAGCTAAACAGGGGGTCTACCTGGGAGATGCTGACGGCGAGTTGGGGGTCAAATTGGTAAGCCAGGCGAATGCGGCTGGCTTCGATACGCAGGAAAAAATCTTCGGCGCTGGGGATGCGTTCCAGCCGGGTATCTTGCACGATCTGCACCTGGGCCAGTTGGTCCGGGGTGAGGTTGCGGGTGATGAATTGGTTACGGCCGTCGAGGAGGACGGCGCGGCGTAAATGCGCAGGCAATCGTAAAACGATTTGGAAAATCGTTCAGGCGCGATTTACAAAATCGCGTTACGAAAAACTGGACAGGAACTTGCGTCGCCGCTTGCCGGATTAATAAATGACATGAAAAAAGGTCTTGATTTACCCCGTATATGGCGGCGATGTAAACCAAGACCTCTGTATATATGGTACCCCAGGAGGGAATCGAACCCCCAACCTACGGATTAGAAGTCCGTTGCTCTGTCCGTTGAGCTACTGGGGCCGGTACACTCAGATTTTAATCGTCCGGGGATGCGCCGTCAACCTGATTTCGGTAGGCTCTGATTTTGGGGAGAGTTTCCTGGGTGAAACGGCCGTTTTCCAGCAGCCCCAGAAATGATTCCAGATCGGGCCAGATTTCCTGCGCCGTGAAGCGCACCGACCAATGATGTTTGTACGGCGTGATGGCAATAATGTATGCACCCCCTTTGAACGCTTCCCACATCTCCATCGCTGTTCCCATGCTGGGCTGCGGCAGATAGGCGATCAGCAAATCGGCAGCGCCGGCCCGGTTGGTGTTGGTGATAAAGGTGTGGCGCGCTCGTTCCTCATCATAATTGACGCTGCCCCGGTTTAAGGCCCAGGGATCGGTAATCTGCACCTGGGGCAATTGTTTTTGCAGGGCCTCCGTAATTTGCCGGCGGTAATTTTGGTTTTCGATCTGGTCGTCCATGCGGGTAGCCTGCATGATGCCGGCAATAAAAACGTGCATATCGGCCCCATCGCCCCCGGCTGTGGGCGGAAACAGGCTGACTTGGTCGCCTTCTTGCAAGGGGGCGTCCAAGTGGGCTGATTCACCGTTTACGGCCGTGCCCGCCACAAACCCCGCATCAATGCCTAACTGCGCTGCCACCGTCTCCACAACAGCGCCATCCGCTACCGTGAGCGAAAATGGATGATGCGGCGCACCCGGCGCATCGTCCGGCCGGTATTTACGTAAGTTGCCATATAATTTAACAGTTATTTCCATCATTTTCTTAAACGAAAATCGGGCTTCGCCTGAGCGCAAACCCGATAATTAAAAATGCGTATTGCGACAATAGCGACGCAAAACGAAATACGCAATGCGTCTTTACTCGTCCAGCAGCGGACGAATGCCCTGATAAATTTTCGGGCCGCCCACCGTTTTCAGGATGGTATTAACCGGCCGGTGTACCCGGTCGGCAATTTCCTGAGCGGTCATGGGGATGTTGGCATTAGCCAACAAGACGCAGAACACAGCGTCAACCAGTGAGGTGCGGGTAGCAAAATCTTCCGGTAGCTGGCTGAAATAGGTTTGCACAATGTATTGAAAGCCATCCACCCGGTATACTTCACCCGTTTCCGGGTCTACCAGGTCTACTTCATCCGTGTCGGCCTCGGCCGGGACTTCTTCATCAATGGGCAGGCGGGTTAGCAGGTAGGTTTTCAAGTCCAGATCAGACTTGTCCCACCAATCGTAATCAATGATGAATTTGGTATCGGCCGTAGGCCGTTTGAGCATGGACGCTTTTGGTTTGGGTCGCGGACGTTGAGCCACAATATCTTCCTCTCAACAAATCTGTTTGAGTTTTTTGGACACGAATTACACAAATTTACACGAATTTTTCGGGTTGGCGTCTGCGTAATCTGTGGTTCCTAATCACCGTCTTGCCAACGGTTCTGCACAAATTTCCAATAATGATCGCCTACCGGCTGGAAGGCGGGATGGCGTACCAGTTCGGCAAACATGGGGCCGGGCGGGACGCGGCGCAGCATATTCAGGGCGCTGTACAATGTTTTGGCGTGGACGGTGCTTTGCGGGTTCAAGCCGGCCAATTGCGGGAATATCTCTGCCAGCAGGGAGGCAACAGAACGCTGGTGTGACTCGGCGCGCCGCCACAGGGCGTCAATAGCGGCAATGGTGTCGGTACCCACAATCATCAGGTCGTCAAAACCGCAGCCCACGGCCCGGCGTTTTAATTCAAACTGGATGCGGTTATCTACGGCCGTAGCCAGACGTACCCATTCCTTCTTATCTCGCCGCCGGTCATAGCCCAGTTTAACCACACCCGGTTCCGGTCCCGGCTTCAGATGAACAAAACCGCCCACCGGAATACTGTGCTTGTCATACCACTCAGCCAGGCCGTAAATATAACGGTCTTCTTGCACCACCCAGCCTACAATTTCTTCCTCGGTCTCATCGTCAATCAGGATGATACGTTGGCGGGGCGAATTGCTGGCAGGGAACAACGGCCGCATCCGGGCGCTCAACGGTATCGTGCCGGCGTGCCGGTGGGGGAACAGCAGCGTAAACACCACCGGATACACCCCCGGCGGTGATTCCAGGTCAGACCATTCATCATCCAGTTCTCGTTCCAGCAAATGCAGCTGCGGGCTTAACAACGCCCGGTCATAGGGGATAGAGCGGTACACAATGCGGGGCGGTGTTCGCACCACACCTTCCGGTTCCAGGCGGTGCAAGAACCAAGCCACCTCACCTTTGGGCGCTACCTCGTCAAAACGGTCATCCAGCAGCAGATGATAATTCAAGGAAAAGACCAGTACTTCCTGATCCACACCGCTATCCATGTCCAGATGCGGCAGAATATCCTCGGTAGAGAGTGGCCCGCCATTGTGTATTTCCAGAATTGCTTCGGCCAGATGTAAATGCCCAATATTGACTTCGGCCATCAACTGTTTGACAAACCAGACATCCCCTAGCCGCACAAATTCATCCTGGGTTTCCAGAGCCTCGCTCACCTTTTCCTGCACCACGTCACCGTACAGGGCAAACAGTTGATCCAAGTCTACGTTTGCCAAAGCTTCAAAGCCACTGCCATCTTCCACATTCAGGCGATGGTCGGACTTTAACTCAGCGGCAAATTCCCGCACAGCGCCATCAATTTCCACTTTGATAACCTGAAAATGACCGTCCTGCGGATTGTAACCGCTACGGATCTCTTGTATTGTGCCGTGGGCAAAGTTCAGGACGGGAAAAACCAACTCATCGCCAACCTTATAGCTATCCTGGGGTTGGTAAACCGTGCGCCCAGACAACAAGCGGCGGATATTGTTGGCTTCTTCAGCCACATGATGGGCCATGATGCCACGGGCAATCTGCACCACTGTTTGCGGCCGTTCTTCTTCTATAAAATGGTTATAAATCTGCTCGATATCTGATTCAGTCAGGGTAAAGTCAGATCCCCAATAAGCAGCTGTTTGAGTTCGGGGCTGAATCACAATGTTCTCCTCGCGTCAGGGGAAATTTTATTTTGAGGGTTACAATTCCCAATAGCATAAATTTTAAAGATTGATGGAGTTGTAAACACACCCGGAGATTATACCAATCCGGCACAGGGTTAGCAAAGTTGCAAGGCTGCAAGGTGGCAAAGTCAGGGGGGCGGGTTGTCACCTTGTCACCTTGCCGCTTTGCCGCTCTGCTACTTTGCCGCTTTTACCCCTGAATGCCGCCTTCGGTCATAGCGTAAACATCGAGCAAGCGATCTGCTTCTTCAGGGGTCAAGTACCCTTTTTCCAGGACGACTTCGCGCACGGTGCGGTTGGTGGCCATGGCTTCTTTGGCTACTTCAGCGCCTTTGGCGTAGCCGATGACAGGATTGAGGGCAGTGACCAGAATGGCGTTTTTAGCCAGCCAGCCTTCGGCTTTTTCCCGATTGGCTTTGACGCTGGCAGCGCAACGGCCGTTAAACGTATTGACTGCATTGATCATCACGTCCATGCTCTGGAACAAATTGTAGCCGATGATGGGCATCATCACATTCAACTCGAGTTGCCCCGCCTGCCCGGCCATCAGCACCGTCAGGTCATTGCCCATGACCTGGAACATTGCCATGTTAAGCATCTCAGCCATGACGGGGTTGACCTTGCCAGGCATGATGGAGGAACCGGGCTGCACGGCTTTCAGGTGAATCTCGTCCAGGCCGGTGCTGGGGCCGGAAGAGAGCAGGCGGAAATCGTTAGCAATGCGCACCAAATCCTGAGCCAGATTGCGCAGCGCGCCGCTGAAGTAGACGGGGTCGGACATGCTTTGCATAGATTCGAACAGGTTGTCCGATTCTTGCAGCGCCAGACCAGTTAAACGGCTGAGGGTGGCGACCATACGGCCGTGATATGCCGGATGCGCATTCAACCCCGTGCCCGTAGCCGTGCCCCCAATCCCTAAACGACGCAATCCCTCCGCTGTCTGGGCGATTTTTTCCCCGTGCCGTTCAATGGCCCGGGCATAGGCCCCAAATTCCTGTCCCAGCCGCACCGGAACCGCATCCTGCAAGTGGGTACGGCCGCTCTTCACAATACTGTCAAATTCAGCCGCTTTTTCCGCCAACGTTTGGGCCAACCCGTCCAAAGCGGCCAGCAGTGCATCCAGCCGCCACAAACAGCCCAGCCGAATGGCTGTGGGGATGGTGTCGTTGGTGGATTGGGCCATATTCACGTGATCGTTGGGATGCACCGGCTTGTGCGGTGCGCCCAACGGGTAGCCCAGATGCTCACTGGCCCGGTTGGCGATGACTTCATTAACATTCATATTGTGGCTGGTTCCCGCGCCGGCCTGAATGGGGTCTACCACAAATTGATCCCACATTTCCCCGTCCAAAATTTCGTCGGCGGCCATCATAATGGCTTGAGCCATCGCATCGCCGGAAATCAGTTTGCCATCCAGTTCCTTATCTTTGAACAAGCCCAGCCCGGAATTGACTTCGGCCGCGGCTCGTTTGATCACCACCATACCCCAAATGAAAGCCGGATACTGTTTCAGGCCGCTAATCTGGAAGTTTTCTACGGCTCGCTGCGTTTGCGCGCCCCAATAGGCTGCGGCCGGCACTTTTACTTCCCCCAACGAATCTGTCTCAATTCTATATTTTTCGGTCATCAGCCCCATTCCTTTTGGTAAACAAAAAGCCGAATCAGCGTACCATACAGGCAGCTCATTCGGCTTTTTGCTAACTAACGTTCCTCTACTGAGGAAATAAATTACATATCCAGGGCGTCGTAACCGGGGCCTTCGGAGAAGAAGTCGTAGTTAGGCGGAATATCCTCGGTCAAATCTAGAATTTCACCACCGGCCAACTGTTTGGCATTCAATACCTTGACATGATGCCCGTCAATTTCACCTTCGAACGGCTGGCCGTCCGGCAAAAGTTCTTTGGTGTTGGCAATCCAGATGCCGGGAGGAGCCTCAAAGTCGAAAGGCACTTCTTCTTCGGGGAAAATGGCCTCGTAAGGACATTCGGGAACACAGGCGCCGCAGTCAATGCAGGTGTCGGGGTCAATGTACAGCCAGGGCCATTCCTCTTCTGGCATACCCAATATCATACATTCTACCGGGCATACTTCTACACAGGCGGTGTCGCGCAAACATAAGCGAGTAACAATGTGGGTCATAAGTTGTCTCCTTCTTTTAACAAGTTGAGGCGTTTTCGCTTGAATTAACCACTGTTCAGTTTGTGGTTAAGATTGGTTAACGCCTTCATTCTAGCCCCACTATTCGCCTTTGTCAATTTTTATTTGGCCGGGATTTTTCAAGGTGTTTACGGCCGTATTCACCCAAAACGGCTGGTGACTTTCCCCAGGATATTTTCCGGGGCAATGTGGCCAAAAGATCGGCTGTCGGAACTGTAAAGCGGGTTGTCACCGATGAGAAGGCAACGGCCGTGTTTATCCACATCCTGCACCCGTTTTACCAGCTTGACGCCAGTCTGATAAGGATGTCGGGCCACGACCAAATCGCCGGGGGCCGGCGGCCGTTGGCGGTAGGCGCGGGGGTCCAGCAGCACCTCGTCGCCCGGCTGGAGCAAGGGCAGCATGGAATCGCCTGTTACTCGAAAACGCCGCCGCCGCCGGAACAGCCAACGGAGCAGTTCGGCTGTATTGTTTTTGGGCAGTTCGTCCGGGGACATCAAGGGATTAAGTCGTTAATGGCGATGGGGGTGTCGGGGAAGGCGAGGGGGACGGCCGTATCCTTCTGATACATGCGGCGGAATTCTGTATACGCATCCGCTTGCGGCGCGCGGTAAACCTCTAATAAATTATCCACCAGATTAACCAGCCACACTTCCGGAATTTGGGCGCAGGCGTACAAGGGCAGTTTTGTCATTCGGTCATACGCTAACGTTGTGTCTGATACTTCGATAAGCAGCAAGATGTCTTCTCCCGTGGGCAATGCCTGTACATAATAATCTTCCCGACGTCGCAGCAACATGGCGTCCGGTTGTAATTCGGTATATTCATTAATTTGCAACGGATTTTGTATGCTGATGACAGCTTTGCCTGAAAAATAGTGTGATAATGCTTCCGTTAAACGGTTTACACAAGCAGCGTGACGGACGCCAATGGGACTCATAGCGACAATTTCTCCCTGGATTAGTTCCGTGCGGTCATCTTCGGTCAGGATACCGGCTTCGGCCATTTGGTGATATTCTTCTACGGTAAACAGGCGACGTTCTGTGTGAACAAGCATCATTTCCTCGCTGGTAATATTTGAAATATCCGCTGCTTATTGTAGCACATTTGGCATTGACAATTCATCAGGAAAGGCTGACAATTTCTACAGGTGTCTAGCACAAAATACAGAACAGGTTAAGGAGATTCCCATGAGCGCAACGATTGTAATGACCAACGGCCGTATTCATACCATGGACCCGGCCAATCCCCTGGTAACGGCCGTAGCCATTCGCGGCGACAAAATTCTGGCGGTAGGCAGCGACGAAGGCATGAAAGTGCTGCTGGCCCCCGGCGGCGAGTGGATTGATCTGCACGGCCGGGCCGTCACCCCCGGCCTGGTAGACGCCCACGTTCACTTCCAATGGTTTTCTCTCAGCCTGCAAATGGTCAACCTGGACGGCGCCCCATCCCTTGCCGAAGCCCTGCAACGCATCAAAACCAGACTGATGACCGACCACCGGCCGCCGACCGCCGGCCAGTGGCTCCGCGGCCGCGGCTGGCGCATTGACGACTGGCCCGAAAAAGTGTTCCCTACTGCGGCGCAGCTGGATACCGTCGTGCCGGATCGCCCCGCCTTCTTCAACGACAAGAGCGGGCACGCTGCCTGGGTGAACAGCCGCGCCTTGCGCCTGGCCGGCATCAGTGACGAGACGCCCGACCCGCCCGGCGGCCAGATTCAGCGGGACGCCACCGGCCGGGCTACCGGCGTCCTCTTTGAAGAGGCCATGGAACTGGTGCGGCAGCACATCCCCCGCTCCACGCCAGCCCAGATTGCCACGGCGATGCAAAAGGCGCAAGAATACTGTTGGGAAGCGGGACTGACCGGCATCCATGATTTTGACGGCCGTGACAGCTTCCTGGCTCTGCAAATGCTCAAGGAACAAGGCGAACTGGGGCTGCGCGTGGTGAAAAATATTCCCGTCTACCGGCTGGAACACGCCATCGGCGTCGGCCTACGTTCCGGTTTTGGGG
>JALUPA010000450.1 GCA_027054335.1 Ardenticatenaceae bacterium | reverse complement strand
GGGGCGGGGGGGGTACGGCCGTGTCGGTTTGGGAAAACAGCGGATGGACAAATATAAATATCAGGGGTAACAGTGCCAGGAATAGGCTCAACCCCAGAGAAACAGCGCGTTTTTTCATGCGATTTGTGCGTCATCCCGCCAGTTTTACGTAAGGGTACTTAATGATTTTGTCGTCTGCTGTTAATAGTGGACAATTATAGACACGAGCTGTAGCGACGATAATTTTATCAGCTGGATCGCGATGAAATTTACCCGGAAGCTGTGTTGAGGCAACGACAATTTCCGGGGTAAGTGCAAGTAATTGTATGCCTGGATAATGAAGAGCCGTTTCCAGCCACTTATCAATGGGGCAATGCAGAATTAATCGTTTTAATTCGACTAATTTGGCGACTTCCCAGCAGGAAAAAATACTGACTCCCAACCCGTTTCCTTCATAATTTTGAATGATTGTACGATATTCGTCAGTTAATCGGGCGTCATTATGAACCCACCATACCCACATATGGGTGTCCAATATGATCATTGTAATACTTCCCAATCTGTTTCAGCTACCGGATCAGTCGGTTTCAGGTAAGTGATGGGTTTCCCCCAAAAGGGATGATGGTTTTCATCAGACTGGCGGCTGGAACGAGGAATAACAATCACCTCGACTTTCTCGCCGGCGTTAAGCGGCAGGTCGTTCAGGGTGAGCGTCCCCTTTTTTTTCATCGTGAGTTGGTAGGCGTATACTTGCATAGACATACCTCTGGTTCAGATTAAAATTGCTCTCATCGTTTTTCATTGTACCACATGAATCAATAAAATGTGGTGCGCAGGACGGGTTGGAATAGCTCTTTGCGGTGGGCGCAGGCGGGGTCAATGGGGCATTGTTCGCAGCGGGGTTCGGCCATTTCCGGGCAGCGGCGGCGGGCGTTGAAGAAGAACCAGTCTACGGCCCCCATGCTTTTGCCGGAGAGGGCGGCTACCTGCTCAATGGCCCGGTAGGCGGCGTAACGCACGGCCCATTCGTCACCGGGCAGCAGGACGCGCCGGGCAGCCAGTTTTTGGTGCAGGTCGTCGTCCAGAACGTCAATCAGGCCGGTGCGCAGACAGGAGCGCATCAGGTGGTAATCTATGATGGGAGCAACTTGCTCGCCGGGGCCAAAGGGCAGGAATTGTTCGGGCCGCTGGTTGAGGATGACAGCTAACAGGCTGGATTTTTTGCGCAGGGGATCTTCTTTGTAGCCGCCGATGTGGTCGAGGAGCTGCAGGAAGGTTTGTAACGGCCGTTCCTCTTCCCGCACTTGTTGCATAATCGTTTGCGGAGTGAGTTGGAGAGCTTGCAGGTCACGGCCGTATCCCTGCGCCATCTGCCAGTGTAAGTCCAGGGCGGGCATGGGGTTAGAGCCGTCGTCAGCACGGTAGAGGGACAGCATGTCGGCGCGGGTCAGGCGGGATTGGCGGGATGAGGTGAAGCAGTCCGGGTCGTTTTGCAGGGCGCGCAGGGTGGTCTGGAATAGATAGGAAGAGCCTTTGCGCGGCGCGCCGTTGATGGGAGCGATGAGGGGGTGGCTGTATTGGCCGTTAACGGCCGTCCAGAAGCTAAATTGCTGCAAGGTGGAGACGAAGAAAAAGTCCAAAGCCAAAGGATGATTAGGCGGCGGAAAATCGGGGCCGGTGAAGGGGAAAGGGGTTACTTCTTCCAGGGTGGCGATCAGTTGGGCAATGTGTTCTATTTGGGTGGGGTTGGGTTGGACACGGCCGTCTGCGGGAATGGGTGGCGGCGGGTCAGGCCAAAGCAGGGCTGTGGGGCCGATATGTTCAATCATCTGTGCAGCCAGAGGCGCGGCGGCGCGGGCGGCCATGACAGGATGCGCGCCCTGGGCCAGGCGGGCCAGGACTGCGCCGCAAAAAGTGTCGCCCGCGCCGGTGGGGTCTCGTTCTGTGGCGGGTGCGGCGGGTACGGCCGTATGCCATGCCTCTTGCACCACCCGCGCTCCCTTTGCGCCCAGGGTGATGAAGATGGTTTGTCCGGAACGGCCGTGCGCCCGTTCCGGCGCGCCAAAAGCACCGCCGGCTTCCGCTTCATTCATAAAAACCAGGTCGGCCTGGGCCAAAATCTGCCGCAAAGCCTCTTTTTCCTGAGCGATCTGCTCGATGATGGAGGTGCTGACGGCAATGCGGCGTCCCCCGCGTTGGCGGCACGCTTGCAGGAAGGTCAACTGGCGGCTGACGCTGCCCAAGGGGACAATGTGGATGACGTCATAAGCGGCCAGGTCGTCCGGCAACTCGTCGGGGGTCAGGCGGGTTTCTGCGCCGAAAGTGGCGGTGAGGTATTGGGTACGGCCGTTTTCGTAAGCGATTTCAAAGTGAGGCAGTTCATCCGGGGAAACGACAGGGCCAAGCCAGGTAAAGCGCTGCGCCGGGGTTTGCAGTAAATCGGGAAGCGGTTGCGGGCGAGGCGAAAATAGAGTGACTTGCGCCCCGCAACGCCGGACGGCCAGCGCCGTGTATAATCCCGCGCCCCCGGCCGAGGCCACAGCTTCATTGCCAATGTGCAGCGTATCCAGCGACGCGCCGCCAACAACCAGAATACGGCTCAATGGGCGATCCTTTCCCAAAAAGCCGCAGATTGCGCGGGACTGTCTGGATTTTCTTCCAAAAATCCTCTGCGATCTCCGCGCCCTCCGCGGTTTACTGTCAATCGGTTAATTTTTCCTGCAATTGGGCGGCAAAAGCGGCGTATTCCGGCGACGCCATGCCTTCTTGCAAAACAGCGTGCAGTTTGGCCCACTCCCGCCGCCAGAACGGACCGGCTTCAAAGCGCAAACCGGGGAAGACAACGCTGTGAAAGATACCCTTCTCATCTGGCAAAAGCGGCCGGAAAAGGTGATCGGCGTCCAGCGTAAACCAATGCGTTTCCTGTTCGTAGACCGTCAACACCAGGTACTCCCGCACGCCGTGCCGCCGGTACAACTGCATTTTGTCCCGCAAATCAAAAGAAGCGCTGCTGGCCGCAATTTCCACAACAAATTCCGGCGCCCCTTTCAGGTATTTTTTACCGATGTGTACCTGTCCCCCGGCTCGCTTGTCTATCAGAACACATATATCAGGCTGTACTTCGCTATCGTTGCCTAACCGTGTAGATACATTGTCTGCTATTTCTAACCCAATCGTATTATCAACAAAAGTAGACAACCAATGGATGGCAAATGTGTGGCATCTTCCGTGCGCAAAGTGTACCGGGGAGGCCATGTAAACAACTCCTTCAATTAATTCCGCTTTTGCCTCTGGCATGGTTTCGTAACGCCGCTCAAATTCACTCCGGGAAAGATAATCTCCGCTTTGCAGGGGAGGAGAATGGCGGCGTGTTTGTTTTGCCGGCGACGTAGGCGTTATCACATTTAAGGCCATACTTTGTTCTCCCGTTTACCGTCTGAAAATTTCGGTTACATCTTGAGTATAGAGTTTTGCCGAGACGTTTGTCAATGTGGAGATTTGGAGATTGGCGGCTGCCCAATCTCCAATCTCCAATCTCTAATCATCCAAATCACTCACGTCTTCCGCTTCCACTGCGGCGGCCGCTTCCGTGGGACGGGGCAGGCGCATGGGGACGTGCGGGATCAGTTCCGTTACCAGCGGCAGCGTGTTGCGAATGTTGAGTTGCTCAAAGAGAAACTCGAACTGGGCCTGCAAAACCGCGCCGATTTCGGCTTTTTTGTCTTCGTCCAGGCGCCACCAGGCTTCCTTGAAGGGGCCGATGGCTTTTTTGCGGGTTTTGTAGAGGAACTGGTCTTCAGTCATGCCTTCTTTCCACTCAC
>JALUPA010000449.1 GCA_027054335.1 Ardenticatenaceae bacterium | reverse complement strand
TGGAAAAATTTACAGGCTGTGCCCTCGGTGGAGATTTTGAGCCATCGGATTGTTTGGTCGCTATTGTTTTTGCTGGGATTTTTGGCGCTTAAACGGCATTGGCGCTGGCTGCGTCCCGCGCTGCAAAACCGGAAGATATTGTTGACGTCGCTGTTAACGGCCGTCTTGTTAGGCTCAAACTGGCTGGTTTACATCTGGGGCGTGAATACGGGACACATTGTAGAAACCAGCCTGGGTTATTTTATCAACCCGCTGGTGAGTGTGATGCTGGGCGTGATTTTTCTGCAGGAATCCCTGCGGCGGGGGCAGTGGCTGGCAATTGGACTGGCGACTCTGGGAGTATTGTATCTGACGGTCAGCATAGGGGCTTTACCCTGGATTTCGCTGTTTTTGGCGTTTTCGTTTGGCTTTTACGGGCTGATTCGGAAGACGGCCGTGGTCAATTCGCAGGAAGGGTTGACGCTGGAAATGGGCTGGCTGGTCATTCCGGCGGCAGGCTATTTGCTTTATGCGCAGGGGCAGGGAACGGCTGCCTTTGCCCATGATGGGCCGACGACGACGTTTTTGTTGGCCTTTGCCGGGGTAGCTACGGCCGTGCCGTTGCTGCTCTTTGCTGCCGGGGCGCGTCTCATTCCCCTTTCCACCATTGGTTTTTTGCAATATCTGGCCCCGACGCTGCAATTTCTGATCGGTGTTTTCGTTTACGGGGAAGCGTTTACACCGGAGCGCATGGTTGGCTTCAGCATTATCTGGCTGGCGTTGCTTCTTTATTCGGCGGAAGGGATTGTGTTTAACCGCCGCCAATCCCGGTTGGCGCAAAGTGTGGGGACGTGTCTATGTGTGTGTTTGAGGGCGGGGCGTGGAGAAGCCTTTTGATGGCGGGCAGGGCGGCTTCGGCAGCTTTTTCACCGGCGGCCATATATTCCAGGCTTTTGCGCAGGGAAAGGTCGTGGTAGTTGTAACCGGCAATGTCAGGCACGATGAGGCAGTCGGCAGCGTGATAGCTGTAGCCGGAATACCGGATCATCAGTTCCAAAGCGGTGAGAGCCGCCCCGGCAGCGCCAAGGGAAGGGTTGTAGCGGGAAGCCATCAAATCTACGCCGATGACGATGTCGGCGCCCATCTGCTGCACCACATCTACCGGGAGATTGTCCATGACGCCGCCATCGTAATAGTAACGGCCGTTTATCTCTACAGGTACCGCCAAACCGGGCACAGAAGAACTGGCTTGTACGGCCGTAGCCAGCCGCCCCTCTTTCAGCAAGACCCGTTCTCCCCGTTCCAAATCAGTGACGACAATGGTAAGCGGGGTTGCCAGATCGCGAATATCTACATCCCCCACCAGGTTTTCAAAAAAGGACACCATGGGGGCAAAGGTGATCAGACCTTTGCGGGAGAAAGCAAAACGAGCCACGTCGCGCCAACCCATCGTTAATGACAATTCCCGTAGTTCAGGGGGGTCCAAACCGGCGCAGTAGGCCGCCCCCACGATGGAACCGGCGCTGGTACCGGCTACGTAATCTATGGGGATGCCCTCCCGCACCAACACAGTCAACACGCCGACGTGCGCCGAACCGCGGGCTACGCCGCCGCTTAATGCCAGACCGATTTGGGGACGGCCGTTCACGTTACTACTCACATCAATCCTTTACTTACAGAAGTCCAACTTCTCTGAGAAGTTGCGCTTCTGGGGGGAACTTAGTAATCATCTAAAAATTACTTCCCGTTTTGGTTTGTAGTAACCGCTTTAGCGGTCTGGACGACTAAAGTCGTTACTACGAACTAATTTCTGGACAATTACTTAAGGCCAATCCGTATCCAGTTCACCGGCCACTTCCACCAGGGCGGTAGCCGCTTTGGGCGACTTCAAAATCTTCATTTTGGAGCCGGTCAACTTAAATTTTCGGGTCATAATGGCTGAGATGGGGTCAATTTTCCCTTCCAGAACACCGCGCCATATGCTTTCGGGAGCGCCCAAGCTAAATGTCGGTGATTTTGTGGCGGGATCATCTACCTTGAAGGCATCCAAACATTTGCCGTGCTGCAAATCCATATAAAGGTACGTTTCTTCAGGAAAGCCATCTCCCTTTTCAATGATAAAGTAGAAATCACCTTCCCATTTAGCGGCCGCTTTAGCGTACTTTTCACTTTCATTCAATGCTTCCCTTAAGGCTTTGATCCACTCATCCGTACCAAATTGAATACCCATGTTACCCTCCACGATTCATGCTGCATGATGCGTGATCTGCCAACAATCTGGCTGCGCACCTCACATCAGAAAGAGATATTATAAAGAAGTCTAAACATATCACAGGGTTTGTACTTTTGCCAGTCTGTGAAGTTCGGAGAATAATCATTGTTTCGGCCCAAAAATGTGGAGCGATTTTGCAAATCAGCCGGGCGATTTGCAAAATCACCCTACGGGAGCAGAATGATGATCAATCCCTAACCTTTAATAAGCGCCTTTGCCGCGCAGGACCACCCAGGGAGTTTTGAGGATGATGTAGATGTCCATCCACAAGGAGTAGTTTTGCACGTAGTAGATGTCGTCTTCGGTATTGAGGTGCATGGGCTTGTCGGAACGGCCGTTGACCTGCCACCAGCCGGTCATCCCTTGCGGCACAGCAAACCGTTTGCGCTGCCAGACTTCGTACTGATCCAGCAGCCAGGGCAGTTCCGGGCGTGGCCCAACCAGGCTCATATCCCCTTTGAGGACGTTGAACAGTTGGGGCATTTCGTCCAGGCTGGTACGGCGCAAAA
Organism: Ardenticatenaceae bacterium; assembly: GCA_027054335.1. Lineage (GTDB taxonomy): Bacteria > Chloroflexota > Anaerolineae > Promineifilales > Promineifilaceae > JAJRTP01. Next base: position 1,041 of record JALUPA010000449.1, on the reverse strand, counting down.
AGCGGCCAACGCGCGTAACGCGGGGATCGCCGGGGTGTTTGAAGATGATTTTGCCCTCTTCGTTTAATTCGCTTATTTCCATCTGCATTTTTTCTGCGCCAGGTACCATGGTGCGGAATTTGATCATGCGGAAGATACGGCCGTTTTCCCCCACCCGTTCCTGGCGAAAAAATATCGGCCCCGGCGAATCCAGCTTCACGGCCACGGCCACAACTGCCAGGACAGGCGCCCAAAACAGGAGCATGACACTGCCCAAAACCAGATCAAACACCCGTTTTACCAGCCGCTGCACGTCGTTTAAGGCGGGATCGCGCAAATTGATCATGGGGACGCCGCCAAAATCTTCGGCAGTGGCCCGGTATAAGGCCAGACTGAAATAATCCGGGACGATGCGCACGTTGACCGGCAAATCGTGCAGGGCTAATACCAGGTCATTTATTTTACCGTAGGCCCGCTGCGGCAGGGCAACAACGACGTCATCTATGTGTTGGGTGGATATAACGTAACGGGCGTCTTCTATCCGGCCCAAAACTGGCATGTCGGGGCCTCCTTTTTGGGGATCATCATCCAGGCAGCCGATCAAATTCAAACCGGTCCAATTATACTGGCGCATCATCTCGCCGACACGGCGGCCAGTCTGCCCGGCGCCTACAATCAGAACCCGGTGTCGGACCGGGGCGCGCTGTTTTTGCCGGAAGTAGAGGCGGGCCAGGACGCGCCAGCTCAACAAAAGAAGCAAATCCAGGAGGACGAAGGTGGCTAATAAATAACGGGAAAACTCCCGGAAGCCCAGGTAGAGAATCCCGGCAAAAATAAGGGAGGCTACGGCCGTCGCCAGAATGACGCTTTGAAATTCATCGGTTACTTTGTAATTGCGCCGGGGATCGTAGACGGAGGCGACGAGGAAGACGACAATCCACAGCAAGGGCACAATCAGGTAAATCAGGAAGGGAATGGTGTAAGCTTTTACGGGGACAAGGAAGGGAAAGGTGGGCAGCAACGGCCGTAACCAGACCGCCAGTTGCAAAGCCAGCAAGGTCA
>JALUPA010000448.1 GCA_027054335.1 Ardenticatenaceae bacterium | reverse complement strand
TGATTCTCGCCGACATCAGCGATTCATCAGCGGCACCGGTGCTCGTGTGGCGGGTTTGAATCACTGACACGCTGAGGGACACTGAAGCCACTGAAAGCATGCCTTCAGAGCCCTCAGTGGCCTCAGCCTATATTTCGCACCTTGAGAACCGAATAAAGAGGCGGCAGGGGGGAATTGACGAAGATGCTCCTTTGTGGCAAAGTAAGGGTGACACAAACCCACTTTGCAAGGAGCATCTTCCCATGAATTTTGCCACAAAATCACGCCAAAAGCGAATCCTCATGTGGGTGATCTGGCTACTGGTCATACTGGCCTGCATCCGCCTAGGGGACACAGCCAGGACAACCTTCGTGCCTGAAGCCCCCTTGTCAGGGCTGGCGCTGCATACGGGGGCAGAAGAGCGGAGGTGGCTGTTCCCCTGGCAGCCGCGATGGCGCTGGAAAAAGCACGCTCTGCGGCGGTACCATGCCTGGCGACAGGCCTATCGACGTGCCCGTAGGGCAGCTCGTCTGGCGCGCCTGGCCTGGTATGGTCTACTGCCCATGGCCTGGATCGTTGACCGGTTGACGGCACGCCAACTGCGCTACCAACTGGGGGCCTTGCCGGTGCTGTATGCCCTGCTGGAGACGCTGGAAGTGCGCCGCATCATCAACCGGCATTGCCCGACCCGCGCACAAGTGGACCACGGCACGGTGGCGCTGGTGTTGATTCTCAACCGCCTCATGTTTCCCCTGCCCCTATACCGGGTGGCCGACTGGGTAGGGCAGACCATGCTGGTGGCCGCGTTCGGGATAGAGGCGGCCAAGTTCAATGATGATCGTCTGGAACGGACCCTGGATGCCCTGGCCCCCCATCTGGAAGCTATCTGGCAGGAAGTGGTCAGCGTCGCCTTGCGCAAAGCGCACATCGACCTGTCGCTCATCTTCTACGACCTGACGGCCTTCATTGCCCATGGGCGGTATGCGGACAGCCGGTGGATGGACTTCGGCTTTGCCCACAACACGCCGCGCAACAAGCGTAAGT
>JALUPA010000447.1 GCA_027054335.1 Ardenticatenaceae bacterium | reverse complement strand
GTAACCGGATGCGGTTCTTCATCTACCAGGGCAAGCACGTCAAAGTATTGCCGGGGGCGCAGGATGAATAAGGTTTGTTCTTCACCGGATACGGCCGTTTCGTACAAACGCACCTGTCCGGCAGCAATAATATAAAACGCCTGGCACACATCCCCTTCCTGAAAAAGAAGCGTATCAGGAACAAAGGTGTGCAAATGAAACCAGGCCGCTGCCTGGGCCATTTCTGCAGGAGCCAGAGCAGAAAACAGATCAATAGTCTGCAAAAATTGCCTTTGCGTCTCTGTTACTCTCTGACCCTGTTCTGGCAACGTTAGCCTTGCTCCGGCAGCGCCTCTGCCCGGCCATGCAGACAAGCATTTAATGCTGCCTCATTATCGTCATCTATAAATGCGGTGATTTCATCGCCTGGCTGCAAACGGGTATCTCCGTGGGGGATGAGCAAACGGCCGTCGCGCCGGATGGAGACCAGCACACATTCATGGGGCAGGTTGGGGGCCAGTTCCTGAATGGTTTGGCCTACGGCCACATCTTCCGGGGCCAACTTGATTTGCACAAAATCCGTGCCATCCACATTATCCAGTTGCAGCCGCTTCCTCCGGTGCTGTACTTCAGCCCGTTCCACCAAAGCCACATTATAAGCCCGCACAATTGTTTCCCGGCTAATCAGGCCGGCCAAACGATTGGGCTTATCCGGCGTGATGACTGGCATTTGGCCCAAGCCGCGCCGGCTCATCCGCTGCAACACATCCCCAATCGTCTCGTCAGGATAAGCTGTCAGCAGGGACTCGCGCTTTGTACAAATATCCCCCACCCTTAACGTGTCCATATGCACCCCCTTCGCTCTTACATCATCCAAATCACTGATCGTCACAATACCGTAAAGATCGCCGGCATCATCCAACACCGGCAAACCATGGTAATGCGAACCGGACAACGACTCCATCAATTTGGGCAATGAATCATTAGCATTCACAGTGAGAGGGTCTTCCAGCATTACATCAGCCACCCGCACACTGCTCATCAC
>JALUPA010000446.1 GCA_027054335.1 Ardenticatenaceae bacterium | reverse complement strand
GGGTAGGGCGGGGCCGCCGGGAAGGGCAGGGGCGATTTCGTGTAGCGGAAATTACGGCCGTTGACCCCCTGCGCGGTGACGCCCAAATGCTGCTCACGCCTGATGACAATCTGGTACAAATCCCGACGATTCACGTGGACGGAACGGCCGTTGCCCACATCAATCAACTGCACCGGCAGCATCTTCCGGCTGACGGCCGTCTGACCATCCACTTTCTCACACCTACTCGTCTGGAAGAAAAGGGGCAGTTGTTCAAGACGCCCGATTTCGGCGTCTTCTTCCGCCGTCTGCTTTACCGCGTTGACGAACTGAACCGGCAGTTTGCCGGGGGCGGTCGGCGCGACCCGGCCGAGGTGGCCTATCTCAATAACCTGGCGGAAAGGGTGCGTCTGGTGGAAGCAGATACGCGCTGGCGGGAGTTATGGAGTTATTCCGGTCGCAAGGGGCGCAAAACACCCCTGAGCGGCTTTACGGGCACGGCCGTTTACCATGCCGACGACTGGAGCGAACTGCTCCCCTGGCTTATCTGGGGGCAAGCCGTCCAAACAGGCAAATCTACAGCCAAGGGGAATGGTGTTTTTGAATTACTCGGCGGCGACTGGCCGTTATATGGGGATTGGCTGCGTCTGGAGAGCCTGGCAGATGGTTGAGGGACGGCCGTCGCAAATCCCCCCGGTTTTGGCGCAAAAAACGGTTTGCGAAAATGGCACGTTAACAACTGCATATTTTAGCATTTTGCTCAAAATGGAGGCGGCAAATTCACGTTCTAAGCAGTTTACGGCCGTTGCGCAGCAAAAAAGACTCGTTAAAATAGGGGAACGTATGAGGGTTGCACCACACGAGATTCGTCAGAGAATACTGAAACATATATGGGAGAATATGGCATTTTTTGGCGGTTTTGTTGCACCACACGAGATTCGTCAGAGAATACTGAAACGTCTACATATCATCATACCGACCCGCCGTTATCCCGTTGCACCACACGAGATTCGTCAGAGAATACTGAAACACCGTTGAGATAACGGC
>JALUPA010000445.1 GCA_027054335.1 Ardenticatenaceae bacterium | reverse complement strand
GTAGCGGATGGTGTAACGCAATTCAGCTTGTGCGGCAGGTTTGGCGTCGGCCGGGCTGGCCCGGCCGTCATCAGCTGTAACAATGACAAAATCAGCCTGGGACCACGCTTCCGGGTCGGGAAAGAGGGTTTGGCCGGGGAAAAAGGGGGCCAGGGAGGGGGCAATACCGGCGACGGCCGTTTTCGTCCCCGCGCCCGGTACATCCGCCAGCCAACGGCCGGACGCGCTGATGCTTTCACCCCAATCTACATTAAATACGCGCCGGGCGGTGAAAGGGCCGCCGAGGAGAGGATTTACGGCCGTGAGCGGATACGCCGCATAAAAAAGCCAAAATACCGCCTGCAAACCAATCAGGCCAACCAACCACCGCCGGGTGCGGAAACGGGGCCAACCCCACCAGGCCAGCGCCGCCAACAGCAGCAGCGGCGGCACGACGGGCAGAGCATACCGGTCAAACTTCTTCGCCGCCAGGCTGATGCCGGCCAGAAAGAGGACAACCCACAAACCCAAAAAGAGGGCGAGGCGGTTGGAAACCGCAGCAACATTTGCCAAGTCGGCCTGCGCCGACTGGAACCCAACCGGCGAAGGCCGGTTTCGCCACCGTTGCCGCGAATTTATTCGCCCGGTGATAAGCCCGATTGCAAGAATAAGACCCAACAATACAACTGGACTCAAACGAAAGGCCAGCGTTACCGGATAATAAAGCGGGCCGGGGGCAAAGGTTGTCTCACCCATAAAATAGATGGGACGCAGGGCGCTTTCGATATGGCGTCCGGCAATCTCGTTGAGACGCACCGCCACCTGTACCGGGGAAACCCACAGGGCGGGCAAAAAGAGCCACAAGGTCACGAGGTAACTTAACAACCAAACAATCCCTTTAACCAGCACGTTTTTCCAGCGTGTCTGCCAGTTTACGACCGGCCCGTCTGAGGAAAACAGGCTGGCAAACAGAAATAAACCGGCCAACAACGGCAGCAAAAGCGCGGGAGATTTGGCAAGTAGGGCAAAGGCAGCAGCAATGGCAGATACGGCCGTCAATACGCCAATCTCCACTCGCCACTCGCCAATCTCCCAAACATTGGCCAGCGCCAGCAGAGAAATCATGGAAAACGAGGCCAGCAAGCCGTCTACGTGCAACAAACCGGACAGACCAATCGTAAAGGGATCGAGGGCCAACCAGAAAGCCAGCAGCAAGGCGACGGCCGTGCCCGCCAACCGCTGCGCCAACAAAAAGATGATAACGACGCCCAAACTGTTGACCAGGGTAACCAGCAGGCGACCGGACGTTAAAAACAGAGACAAATTTTGCAGCATGGGGATATTTTCCGGGGCAAACCAGGCCAGTTGGGTAATCCAGGTGTAGACGGCCGTGTCCGACGGCCGTAGCCACAATTGCCATGAAATACCCAACGCCCCCAGCCACGTCGTCATCACCCCCGGATGCCCGGCTGTCAGTGTATCCAGCCACTCCCTTTGCAGCAGCGCTTCCCGAAACTGGACGGAGCGAAATACCCAGATCAATTCATCCGGCGTCACATACCGGCCAATCGCCGCCAGGCGCGGCAAAAAAGCAGCAAAAAAAAGCACGCTCAATAATATAATTTTTCTCGAGCGTGACTCTATACGAAGCGACTCCAATGTTCGATTCATCATCGCCAATAATAACGCAAGGCGACGGGGCGGCAAAGTTACAGAAGGACAAAATAACAACATCTTGCCACTTTGTCACCCTGCAACTTTGCCACTTTCCCTATGAACATTATTAACAGTAAAACAAGGGTATTGCCACTCCTCTTAAACCAAGTATAATCGGAGTAAACGCTTAAAATTTTATTGGAGAGGAAGAATAGATTTGATTGACAACACAATGGAAACAGGGGTCGATGATTCGGTCCATCCGATGGCATTTCTCTTATCAGAAGAGTTAAATTTGCCCCAAGTCGGCGATATTCGAGAAGGCATTATCATTACGCACCGTAACAACGAAATACTCATTGATATTGGCGCCAAGTCAGAAGGGATTATTCCCGCAGCCGAAATCCAAAAGATGGATGCGGAAACCCGCGCCCAACTGGAAGAAGGTAAGCAAGTACCGGTCTATATCGTCAACATAGAAGACCAACAAGGCAATGTCATTGTCTCTTATCTTCAGGCCATAGAACAGCAAGATTGGCTGACGGCCAAGAAGCTGAAAGAGACGCAGGATGTCTATGACGGCAAGGTCATTGGCCGCAACAAGGGCGGCGTACTGGTGAGATTAGGCCAACTGCGCGGCTTTATCCCCCGATCGCAACTGACACGGGAATCGGCCACGCTTCTGGACAATTCACCGAACAAGCTGATAAACCAGGTACTCAAGACTAAAGTTCTGGAAGTAGATCAGGCGCAAGGTCGGCTCATCATGTCCGAAAAAGCGGCCACCAAAGAAATCCGGGCCGCTCGCAAGGAAGCGCTGCTGGACAAACTGGAAGAAGGCGATACCTGCAACGGCCGTGTTGTCAGCCTGACTAATTTTGGCGCATTCATTGACATTGGCGGTCTTCAGGGATTGGTCCACCTCTCCGAAATGAGTTGGAAGCGTATTAACACTGCCTCCGACCTGCTGCAAGTAGGTGATGAGGTCGAAGTCGTCGTTCTTACCATTGACAAGGAGCGCGGCCGTCTGGCCCTCAGCCTGAAACGGTTGCAACCTGATCCGTGGGATAAAATCGAAGAACTTTATCAGGAAGGGCAGCTTATAGAGGCCGTCATCACCAAAGTGGTCAAATTTGGCGCCTTTGCCCGTTTGCAAGATGAGTACGGTTTGGAAGGACTCATCCACATTTCTGAATTGTCGGACGAACATGTAGACCACCCCAGCCAGGTGGTAAAACCATCGCAAGAAGTGATGGTACGCATTATTCGCGTTAATCGTGAACAGCGGCAGCTTGGTCTGAGTATCAAGCAAGTTGTTTCCGATAGATTTGTCGAGTCAGATTTAGAACGATTAACGACATTGCAATAAATGACACTCGCCACAAAACTGACTCCCGGACAAACCGAGGTAGACACCAGTGAACTCTAAAAATTGGGATCGATTTACACAACGTGCCCGTCGTGTTCTCAGTTTGGCCCAGGAAGAAGCCGAACGCCTGAACCATAATTTTATTGGCAGCGAGCATGTCCTCATTGGGCTGCTCCGTGAAGAAGGTGGCGTCGCCGGCAGAGTGTTGCGAGAGTTAGGGTTGGATGCAGCCCGCGTACAAGCCATGGTGGAACGTCTCTCAGGCGGCCCCGGTACCAGAACCCCTTTCACCAAAATCGAACTTTCTCCCAGCACCAAACGAGTTTTGGAACTGGCTGTGGAAGAAGCCCGGCGCATGGGCCAGCATTACATCAGCACCGAACATCTGCTATTGGGTCTAACCCGGCAAAATAACGGCATGGCTTTGGAAGTGCTGCGCAAATTCGGCATCAGCCCGGAACAAATTCGGCGGCAGACCCGGCGTATGCTCAAAGAAAACCCCGTCGGTCCCTCAGAAAGCACCAAAACTACCCGGCGCAGCTCGTCCAAAAAAGACAAAAAGAGCAAAACGCCAATGGTGGATCAGTTGGCGACCGACTTGACAGCGCTAGCTGACGAGCATAAGCTGGACCCGGTAATCGGCCGTCAGATGGAAATCGAACGGGTTATTCAGATATTAGCCCGGCGCACCAAGAACAATCCAGCGCTCATCGGTGAACCCGGCGTAGGCAAGACAGCCATCATTGAAGGGCTGGCGCAGCGTATTGTGGAAGGGCGCGTGCCGGACATTTTGCTGGGCAAGCGTGTATTGCAATTGGACGTAGGCAGCCTGGTGGCCGGTACCATGTACCGCGGCCAGTTCGAAGAACGCCTCAAACGAGTGATTGAGGAGCTTAAGTCCAGCGACTCTATTCTCTTTATTGACGAAGTACATATGCTGGTGGGAGCCGGTTCGGCCGGCAGTTCTGTAGATGCGGCCAATATCTTGAAACCGGCATTGGCTCGCGGTGAATTACAAACGATTGGCGCTACAACACTGGAAGAGTACCGCAAGTATATTGAAAGCGATGCAGCTTTGGAACGGCGCTTCCAACCGGTCCGCGTGGAGGAACCATCACCGGAAGAAAGCGTCCAGATTTTGCGGGGGATCAAGGGAGCTTACGAGCAGCACCATAATTTGTTCATCACAGAAGAAGCAATTGATGCGGCCGTCAACCTGTCTACACGCTATGTAACTGACCGTTATCTGCCGGACAAGGCAATTGATCTGATTGATGAAAGCTCCTCTCGCGTGCGCATGTATCGTATGCCCCAGCCGGCCGACATCCAGGATGCTTATGACGAACTGCGGAATCTGCGGGAAGAACGGAACCAGGCAGTGGCAGCCGGGCGGTACGAAGACGCCGAAACGTTGCGCAGCCGTGAAGAAGAAGTGCAACGGCGTCTGGACCAGATGCGTGTGGGTCAGACAGAAGGTCAATACAGCGTCAGTGTAACGGCCGAAGATATTGCGGAAGTCCTCTCTATGTGGACGGGCATCCCCGTGTACCAATTTACGCAGGAAGAGTCGGAACGGCTGCTGCACATGGAAGAAGAGTTGCGCAAACTCATTGTGGGCCAGGAGGAAGCGATTGTGGCTATCTCTAAGGCAGTGCGGCGAGCGCGGGCCGGGTTGAAAGACCCACAGCGGCCAATTGGCTCTTTTATCTTCCTGGGGCCGACGGGCGTGGGTAAAACGGAATTGACTAAGGCGCTGGCAAATTTCCTTTTCGGCAGTGAAGAGGCGCTGGTACAGTTGGATATGTCGGAGTTTATGGAACGGCACAGCATCGCCCGGCTGGTGGGGTCGCCTCCCGGCTACGTGGGGTATGAGGATGCGGGGCAATTGACGGAAGCGGTGCGGAGACGGCCGTATTCCATTGTGGTTTTTGATGAAATCGAGAAAGCGCATCCTGAAGCCTTTAACATTTTGCTGCAAATCATGGAGGAAGGTCACCTTTCTGACGCCAAAGGGCAAAAGGTTAATTTCCGCAATGCCATCATTATTATGACTTCCAATGTGGGCGCCGATACGATCCGGCGCGGGCCAAAACTGGGCTTTGCTTTCCAACAAGATGAAAAAATCGAGTCCCAATCAAAGTATGAAGAAATGCGGAAAACACTGCTGGATCAGTTGAAAAAGCAGTTCCGTCCAGAGTTTATCAACCGTGTGGACAGTATTGTGGTCTTCCAGCAATTGTCGAAAGATGATATTCGCCAGATTGTGGATATTATTCTGGAAGAAGTAAATGAACGGCTGGCAGATATTGAGATGCGGGTGGAAACAACGATGGCCGCCAAGGATTGGCTGGGCGAGCATGGGTATGATGAGGAATTCGGGGCACGGCCGTTGCGCCGCCTCATCCAAACCGAAGTTGAAGACCTGCTTTCTGACGCTGTTCTCTCCCATCAATTTGAAGAAGGGAATATCATCATCGTAGATGTGGAAGATGACAAGATTGTACTGAAAAGTAAAGCGGCCGAAGAAGAAATACTGACGGAAGAAGCCTTGCCGACCCTTTAATTAAAATCAGAAGTGCAACTTCTCGAATAAGCTGCACTTCTTTTTCATATAAAAAGCCCACGAAATCGTGGGCTTTTTTAATTTCTGCTAAATACCAATTTGCTCAATCGTCATAACAGGGAATGTAGATCACATCGCCCACCTCAATCAAATCATAATTATATATCCGGTTGGCGTCGGCAATTTCTTTGACGGGCACTTTGTACTGAGCGGCAATACCTGACAGGGTGTCCCCCGGTTGGATGACGTATTGCACACGGCCGTCTACCGGGAAGATGTGACCTTCGTAGGCACGTGTGGGTATGGGATTGGCGGGAGGCAAGGTAGGCAAGGGGGTGGCTGTCGGTGACGGTATGGGTGTAGGTTCGCCCGGGGCCAGAGTAGCCTGCGCCTGCTGGCTGGCGTTATTGTTGCCGTTGTTGTTACTGCAAGCTGCCAGAAAGAATAGTAATACAGCCGTTACAATCAATAAGGTACGCATGATGCAGGTCTCCTTAAAATCCGGGCGCATGAACACGCGCCTCTGCTCGATACATCCCCTCCCCGCCCGTTAAATCAACATAACTATGGGCATTATAGCAGAACCTCGCCAAATTTTGAAGTCCTGGGGTAGGTGGAATGGGCTATACGGCCGTATTGCGTATTGCGTGGTGCGTATTTCCGGGTGAAGCCTGCAACAGCGGCTCATTTATTTGCGGAAAATACGGATAACGATGTTGAGCAAAATAGTGCCTAAAATACTGACGAGGATCATCGTTGCCAGCGGGAAATAAATCTTGAAGTTCTCTCCCTCGATACGAAAGTCGCCGGGTAAATTACCCAGCCAGGGAAAGATTTTCCCCGCCACCAACAGAAAAAGGCCAACAAAGAAAATTGCCAGACCGATGATCACCAGTAAACGGCCGAATTCAACCATTTTTCCCCTCGCCAACAGCAGATAATGTCAATGACAGTGTTATGTAAACTTTTTGGACGCTGATTAACGCGGATGACGCTGATTTTTTATCTTCTAATCAGCGTCATCCGCGAAAATCAGCGTCCTGAAAAATAAAAGTCTCATGCTTCACCCAGCGCTGTTGTCAAAAAGGCTGGGCTGGTTAGGCTGTTCCGGGGCGACGATACCCAAGTGGGCATAAGCGTGCGGCGTGGCCACCCGGCCCCGGGCGGTGCGCTCCAAGAAGCCCAGTTGCAGCAGGTACGGCTCTACCACATCCATGATGGTGTCTGATTCTTCGCTGATGGACGCGCCAATGGTGTCCAGCCCCACCGGGCCGCCGCCAAATTTCTGGATAATGGCCCGCAGGACGCGCCGGTCCAGTTCGTCCAGCCCCAGATTGTCAATTTCCAGCAGATCGAGGGCGGCTACGGCCGTCTCCAATGTAATCTCCCCATTCGCCCGCACCTGGGCATAATCCCGCACCCGGCGCAGCAAACGTAATGCTACCCGCGGCGTCCCCCGCGAACGCAGAGCAATCTCCGTCGCCCCGGCCGGTTCAATGGGTACGTCCAGAATGCGTGCCCCGCGCAGCACAATCGTCTCAATCGCCGCCTGATCGTAAAAATCCATGCGGTACAACGCGCCGAAACGGGTACGCAAAGGGGCCGTCAGCAAAGCCAGTCGCGTCGTCGCCCCAATCACGGTGAACTGGGGCAGCTTGAGGCGCACGTTCTTAGCCCCCGGCCCCTGGCCCACTACAATATCCAGCACAAAATCTTCCATCGCCGGATACAAAATCTCTTCCACTGCCCGGCCCAGCCGGTGGACTTCATCAATAAAAAGGATGTCCCCGGCACGCAGATTGGTCAGGATGGCAGCCAGATCGCCGGCCCGCTCGATGGCCGGCCCGGCCGTGATGCGGATGTTCACGTTCATCTCATTAGCCACCACGTGGGCCAGCGTCGTTTTACCCAGCCCCGGCGGGCCATGAAAAAGAACGTGATCCAACGGTTCGCTGCGCCCTTTGGCCGCTTCGATGAGGATGGAAAGATTGGCCTTGAGCCGATCCTGTCCGGTAAAGTCGGCCAGATATTGAGGGCGCAGCAGCCCGTCCAGGCCGGTATCTTCTGCCTTACGCTGCGGGGCAATGTGTCTGTCTGACGTGGGTTTATCGCTCATAAATCGTTTGTTGCCTGTAATCCATTTGCATGAGATTATACGCTAGGCAAGACATATTGCGTAGGGCGATAGAAATAGAAATTGGAGAGTTCATGATGGTTTATGAATCAACACATCCGTTGGTCAAACATAAGTTGACGTTGATGCGCCGTAAAAGTACGGAGCCGAAGAAATTTCGGGAATTGATCCGGGAGGTGACGTTGCTGCTCTGTTATGAAGCGACGGCCGATTTGCAGACGCAGGAAGTAACGGTGGAAACGCCGATGGGCACGGCCGTCGGTCAGGAATTAGCTGAAAAAATCGGCCTGATCCCCATTTTGCGGGCCGGATTGGGTATGGTTAACGGCATTTGGGAGATGATGCCCGGCGCGGAAGTGTGGCACATCGGCCTGTACCGGGATGAACGCACCCTCAAGCCGGTTTCCTATTACAACAAGCTGCCTACCAACCCCACCGTGCAGGTCTGCCTGGTACTGGACCCCATGCTGGCGACGGGTGGTTCGGCCATTGCCACCATTGACATTTTGAAGAAGTGGGGCGCAGATCGCATCAAGTTTCTGGGGTTGCTGGCTGCCCCGGAAGGGATTGAGGCACTGCAAACAGCCCATCCCGACGTACCCATCTATATCGCCCAGATTGACGATCATTTGAACGACATCGGCTTTATTGTGCCCGGTTTGGGTGATGCCGGCGACCGGCAGTTTGGGACGGCGTAATAGAGATTGGAGATTGGTAATTGGTAATTGGAGATTACTCACAATCTCCAATCTCCAATCTCTAATCTCCCCATATGATGCTTTATTTTGGGATATTTATTGTTGCTTTGCTGACGGCCGTAGCTCTGACGCCGGTGGCGCGACGGCTTTCTTTCCGATGGGGTCTTGTGGCAGAACCGGGGGGGCGGCGGCAGCATCACGGCCGTATTCCCAAATTGGGCGGGGTTCCGGTCTTCCTGGGCTATCTGGCAGGGATTGGGCTGGTTTACTGGCTGCTGCCGCCGGAAAGCACGGGAGATAAAATTCGGCTGCAAGGGGTGGTGGTGGGTACGGCCGTTATGTTCCTCGGCGGCCTGCTGGATGACCGGTACGACCTGCCGCCAGTCGCTCAATTTGGCTTCCAGTTTTTAGGGGCGGCCATCGCCATGTGGCACATCATCTTCATCGAACGCTTCACCAACCCCCTGCCTACCGGCGTCATCTGGAACTGGCCGGTAATGAATTTGCTATTCACCTACAAAGAGCCGCTGGTCATCATCTGGCGGCCGTTGGTCTTTGTGTTTACCCTGCTCTGGGTAGTGGGCATGATCAATGCTGTCAACTTTTTAGACGGGCTGGACGGGTTAGCCGCCGGCGTCAGCGCCATCGCCTTTTTACTGTTTGCCTGGCACAGTTACCGTTTAGGGCAAACCACTGTAGCCCTCTTTCCCCTGGCGCTGGCCGGCGCTTCCCTCGGCTTCCTCCTTTTCAACTTTTCGCCCGCCTCTATCTTTCTGGGAACTGCCGGGGCCTGGATACTGGGCTACAACCTGGCCGCCCTCTCCATTTTGTCACCGGCCAAATTGTCTACCGCCCTGCTGGTGATGGCTGTGCCTATTTTAGACGTAGCCTGGCAAATTGTGGCCCGGCTGCGCCGGAGACAGCATCCATTCCAAGGGGATCGGGGGCATCTGCATTTTCGCCTGTCGGATGGCGGGTTGCCCACGCGGACAATTGTCCTCGGCTATTATCTGGTGGCCCTGGCTTTTGGTCTGGTAGCCATTTGGGTACCTAATGGTTTGTGGAAAATTGGCTTGTGGCTGGGGGTGATTACGGCCGTAATCCTCCTCCTCCTCTGGTTAAGCCGCCGTCCGCAAAACAATTAACCTATTGTAAACAAATTTACACCCGCCGGGCATGTGCTGTTACACTAACTGTCAGCTTGACACGGTAGAATTATTGTTAGGATATAGTACTGTGGTCATGTTTAGAGACGGTGAGAACAACATGAAAAAGAACGGAAACGCAAAAAACAACTTAGGAGACAGTCACAATTTACCCAATCCCGTCATGGTATCCCGCCAGATTGACGGTTTACGCGAAGTTTTGCGCCGCATGAGGGCGTCTCAATCTCAATCGCTGGATGTTTTGACTCACAGGAAACTGGAACAAATCCAGAGTTGATCTCATTTCATTTGCCAGATGAAATTTAAGAGGGAAAAAACCAGACCTGACCGGTCTGGTTTTTGCTTAATAAGGGGGTTCCGTAGCCGGTTGGGCCAGGAGACGGCCGTAAGCCCCCCGCCACAAAGAAGGTTTCCGCGTCATCGTTTTAATCTGCACGTCAGCAAAACGGGGGAACAAATCTGCCATCAAATCCGGCAGCAAATCCCAGGCTTCGTGCCGAATCACGTCCTCCCAATCGGCGGCCGACAATTTTGTCCACTCCCAATCGCGCATAAACCGTTCTGCCTTCAACCAATAGTCCCGCTTTTCCCAGGCCAGCGCTGATTTTTCCACACCGGCCTGAATTTCGCGCAACAAAAAGACGATCATGGCCGCCATATCTTTGGCTTCCTCGTCAACCGTTTGCTTTTGGCTCAAGCGGCGCAACATTTCGGCAATTGTGCGCCGGTGGCGGTTGCGGATGGTGGATGGATTCTCTACATTAATAATTCGACTCATAAATTCTCCTCACATAGGGCGCTTTTGTAAATCGCTGCCCCGGTTTACAAAATCGGGTTACAATGGGATGATAACACGGCCGTCCATTCAGTGTCCAGCTTTCAGTGATCAGGGTTCAGTTTCCAGTGGCGTAAATGCCCGATTTTTGCTTTAATAGGCAGGGGTGACAAACTCCCCCACAATTTATCCATAGCAGCTTGGAAAACGGGAAAATGCCATGCAAATGCGAGATGTCTTAGGGCTAATTTTAGGCGGCGGGGCCGGCGCCCGCTTGTATCCTCTGACCAAAGAGCGGGCCAAACCAGCTGTTCCGTTGGCCGGAAAGTACCGGTTAATTGATATCCCCATGAGTAGTTGCCTTCACGCTGGTATCGAAAAAATAGCCATTCTCACCCAATTCAACTCCGTCTCCCTACACCGGCACATCCAACGCACCTACACACGCGACATGTTTACCCCCGGCTGGGTGCAAATCTTGGCTGCCGAACAAACCCCCACCGTCATAGACTGGTACCAAGGTACAGCCGACGCCGTGCGCAAACAACTTATGGAAATCCGGGAAGCCAATACTCCTTACATCCTCATTTTGGCCGGGGATCATCTTTACCGCATGGACTACCGCGATTTTGCCCGGTTCCACGAGGCAAGCGGCGCTGACGTCTCTGTAGCCATCCAACCCGTTGGCTGGGACGCGGCTCCTGGCCTGGGCATCCTGAAAATAGACAGCGACAATCGCATCATCAGCTTCACGGAAAAACCAGAGCCTGACCAATTACATGGCCTGGAAAGTTGGCCGGGGACCGAAAAACCATTTATGGCCTCCATGGGTATTTACATTTTTAACACCGACGTATTAGTGGAATTGCTGGAAGGCCCCGGCAACGATTTTGGCCGTGATATTATTCCCAGAGCTATGCAGGAAAAGAAGCTGATGGGCTACGTATTTGAAGGGTATTGGGAAGACATCGGTACCATCCGCCGTTTCTACGAAGTGAACCTGGAATTGGCCCAGCCGGACGCCCCCTTTGATTTCTACAGTCCGGATGCGCCAATTTATACCCATCCCCGCTTTTTACCCGCTTCAGAGATTCACGGCGCTAATCTGGATAATGTTTTACTGCCGGATGGCTGCCGGCTGCACGAATGCTCTATTCACAATTCTGTCGTGGGGCTACGCAGCATCGTTGGCTCAGACGTAGCCATTGAATCTTCAGTGATTATGGGAGCGGACTTTTATGAAACAGAAGCACACAGAACGGAAAACCGGCGCTTGGGGCGGCCTGACGTAGGCATTGGTGAAGGTTCTCGCATTGCCAATGCCATCATTGACAAAAACGCCCGCATTGGTCGCAACGTGATCATTCGCGCCTTAGCCGACCGTCCCGAGGATCATGGTGAAGGCTGGGTTGTCAGAGATGGTATTGTGATTGTTCCCAAAAATACCATCATTCCCGATGACACTGTGATTTAAGTAACCGTCTAAGCCTCTGAGGTCTCTAAGACCTCAGAGGCTTAAAAACGGATATTAAGCGCCGTTGCGGCATAAATACTCAGCTGCCATCTCCGGCGTAGCATAAGATTGTTCCAGATGAGCAAAAACCCGGACTTTTTTCCGACTGGTCTCCACCACAGCCGGATACCAGTTATAGTCTGACCCAGGCGGCCGCACTGCGCCACACAACCCTCCCGCAACCGGCTTGGGAAACTGCCAGATTACCCAGGTATACAAATCAGCAAATGCGAGCGTTGTGGGACTGTCCGTATTCAAAGAAATATCAGCTACGACGAGTTTTTCCTCAGCCATTCAGTCATTCTCCTGCGCTGCAAACAGAATACGCAAAACTTCTTCTGTATCGCTTAGATCATCAAATAAATGGTCGGGTTGATATTGCGCTAAGGCCTCTACTGTATGCCAGCCACTGGCAACGACAACAGCTTTCGCTTTACCGGCACGGGCACAACGAATATCTGCCGGGGTATCGCCAATAATCACCGTATTCTTACCATTGAATGAATGCCCCGTCAACTGTTTGGCCCGCTCCAGGCCAATCTGGGGCAGTTCGTTTCGATTCATAGCGTCAGACCCATAAGCGCCGACAATAAACTGATCCGGATCAATGCCGGCCGCAGACAATTTGATCGGCGCGGTTATTTGGGAGTTACCGGTCAGAAGACCCAGCACGACGTCATCACGCTCTCTGAGGGCGGTCAACAGTTCCGGCACACCGGTACAGGGGCGCATTCCTCTTTGGGCAAATATCTCCTGCCCTTTTTGGGCCATCAGCTCGTAAACGGCGGGTAGTTTGGCTTCTACTTCTTCGCGCGGGAAGCCTACGGCCGTCATCAAATCAATAATGATGCGCGGGTCTGTCTTGCCGCTGAATTTGTACGTCTCCACCGGCCCCGCTGCACCAAACAACGCCTCCAGAGCAAAGCGGATCGTCTCCCGCCCTGCCCCATTGGTGCGGATGAGCGTGCCATCAATGTCAAAAAGGAGAAGTTTGGGCATGGTGATTTTTTTGGTGGCCGGTAATCGGTAATTGGTAATTGGGTAATTACCAATTACTAATTACCTTTTGGATTTTCGGCCAGACGGGTGCGGCGGGCATGGGACGCGGGGGTACGGCCGTTCCCACCGATATACCTCGTTCTGCCAAAATCTGTTTGATGGCCCCAATGCGCCTACCAGCCGGAAGGCAAGCCAGCATTTGGCTGATGATTTTGTGCCAATGCTGCGCTTCCGCCAGATCGCCGGCAGCAAAAGCGGCCGTCAGAGCCACGAATGGTTCGGGCACGGCCGTACTCAAGCCCGTAATCAAGCCGTCCGCCCCCATCGCCAGCGACCCCAGGGCAATGGCCTCATTCCCTGCCAGGAAGATGCCTTCGTCCGGCATCGCGTCCAGCAGTTGGCGAATCATCTGGGCGTCGGGGCGGCTGCACTTCATCCCGGCAAACGTGGGCAGTTCCGCCGCCAGCTGGGCCAGCAAAGCGGGGGAAATGCCGTTACCGGCCATCTGGGGGATGTCGTACAGGAGCAGGGACGTTTGAGGCGCGGCTTGGGCAATGGTCTGGTAATAATCAGCCAGCGCGTCATCCGGCATTCCGTAAAACCAGGGGGTGACGGCAGCCATGGCATCAGCACCAATTTCCGCGGCGTGGCGGGCCAGGGTGACGGCCGTATCCATCTGATTCGCCCCGGTGTGGACGATGACCGGCAGACGGCCGTCTGCCGCCTGAACCGCCGCTTCATGCAGTCGCAGCCGCTCCGCTGGGGCCAGTAAGATACCTTCCCCCGTTGTGCCGCCGACGAACAGGCCAACCACCCCTTTGTCCAGCAAAAAATTGACCAGTTGGGGGATGACGACCGTATCCACCGTATACCCATCCGCCAGCAAAGGCGTGGCCATCGCCGGAGAGACGCCGTTTTTTAACCGCTTTTTGAGGGTGGTAATTTTTGTTTTCATAATAATTGGGTAATCAGGTAACTGGGTAATTGGGTAACTGGGCAATTACCCAATTACAAATATTCCTCTTCCGCCACCGTCAACGCCGCCTCAAACAAATGCAAGCCTTCTTCCACTAACGGCCGTGGGATATTCAGTGGCGGCGTCATGCGGATGGAATTTGCCCCGCAAGGGATAAGCAGCAGGCCGTTTTCAAAAGCGTGTTCGATGATGGCATTGCGCAAATCCACCGCCCGCTCTTTCGTCTGCCGATCCCGGACAAACTCAATACCCAGCATCAGGCCGCGCCCGCGCACGTCGCCAATGCTGGGATGACGAATTTGCATTTCGGCCAGGGCATCCATGATATAGCCGCCCGTCTCGGCCGCCTGCGCCAAAATGCCTTCTTCCTCAATCACATTCAACGTCGCCAGCGCGGAAGCCGCTGCCACCGGATTGCCGCCATAAGTGGAACCGTGTGATCCCGGCCCCCATACCATCAACTCCTTGCGGGCAATGATGCCGCCAATAGGCATCCCGCTGCCCACCCCTTTGGCAAAACAAACGATGTCTGGCTCCACATTTTCGTGTTCCAAAGCCCACCATTTGCCGGTGCGCCCCACGCCGCTCTGAATCTCGTCCGCAATCAGCAAAATGCCGTACCGGTCGGCCAGCTCGCGCAGGCGGGGGAAGAAGCCGGGTGCAGGCACAATATAGCCGCCTTCCCCCTGAATCGGCTCCACCAAAATCCCGGCAATATCTTCCGGCGCAATCAACTGATCCATCAACTGTTGTTCCAGGTAATCAACAACCACTTCCCCGTAATTTTTATCTTGCGGATTGGCTAAAATAGGCCGGTACTCGTTGGGAAAGGGGACGTGGTACACCTGCACGCCTTGTTTGTAATGGGCGCGCTGCACGTATTTGCTGGCGGTAAAGGAGAGGGAGCCGAGGGTACGGCCGTGAAACCCACCCAAAAAACCAATGAACTGCTGTCGCCCCGTCTTATACATCGCCAATTTAATCGCCGCTTCCACCGCTTCCGTGCCGGAATTGCCAAAATAAACCAGCGTATCATCTGCCATAGGCGCAATGCTTTGCAGCTTTTCCGCCAATTCTACTGCCTGGGGATAGTAAAAATCGCTCAGGCAAATGTGCCAGAATTTGTCTACCTGTTCCCGCACCGCTGCCACCACTTTGGGATGGCGGTGCCCTACGTTCATTACGGCTACGCCCGCCATAAAGTCAATGTAGCGACGGCCGTCCACGTCCCACAACTCCGATCCCTGCGCATGATCCACCACCAACGCATACTCCCGCGTGTAAGAAGGCGACAACGCCGCCAAATCCCGTTCAATAATCTCCCGGCCCTTCGGCCCAACTGCTTCCATGTTTACGTGCATGTTTAACTCCGATAGATAGATTTTTTATGATGCGTGATGCGTGATGCGTGATACGTGATACGTGAGAATATTCACGCATCACGCATCACGTCATTCAATTTCAATCGTAAAATGCAGCGGATACCCTTCCAGTTGCGCCGCAAAATGGGCCTTCCCCACCCGTTTTTTGGCTTCGCCCAAAGGCAGGGTGCAAACGTAGGCCATCCCCCGGAAATGGGCCACAAACATCACATGTTCCGCCTGTAAAGGGTCCAACTGAAAGATGCGCTGCAAAATTGCCACTACAAAATCCATAGGCGTCACCTCATCATTATGAATGATCACCCTGGCCTGCGGTTCTTCCGCTTCTTCTGTCTCTTCATCCAACGCGGCGTCCAGTTCCCACTCGACGTCCGGGGTTACAGCTAATTGGTTTTGCATCATCTTCCCTGTAATACACCTCCGAAATTTTTGAAATCTCGGAGATGGATAAGCTGACCGTAATTTTACCCGAATGTGCGCTATGTTCATAACAAACAACGGTTTTACACAGAAAACCCCCACCCCATTTTGGCACATTTTCCCTAAGGCTTTACCTGCCAACATCAGGTAAAATATCCACTTGACCAAAACTTAGCAGTGTAAACCCGGAGGAATATTGTGAGCAATTTTGAAGCAGCCCAAAAGCAGTACGACGAATACAAAAAAATGGGACTGGCCCTGAGTATGCAGCGAGGCCAGCCCAGTGACGCCGATTTTGACCTGTCCAATCCCATGCTGACCATCATCAATGAAAACGCCCTGGTCACACCCAGCGGCATCGCTATACGCAACTACCCCGGCGGGGTGGCCGGCCTGCCGGAAGCGCGGGAACTATTCGCCGCCGTCCTGGACGTGCAGCCAGAAGAAATGGTAGTGGGCAACAATTCCAGCCTGCTGCTGATGAGCAACATCTTCATGTGGGCCATGATGCGCGGCCTGAAACACAGTGATAGCCCGTGGGTGGGACAAAAGCCGAAGATGATCGTCACTGTCCCCGGTTATGATCGGCATTTCCGCCTGCTGGACACGCTGGGAGTTGAGATGCTGCCGGTACAGATGACGCCGGAGGGGCCAGACATGGACGCGGTGGAAACATTAGCTGCCAGCAACCCGTCTGTGAAGGGGCTGACTTTTGTGCCTACTTACAGCAATCCGACCGGAGACACGTTGAGTGAAGCGACTGCCCAACGTTTAGCCGCCATGCCCACGGCCGTACCCGATTTCACCATTTTCGCCGACGACGCCTACCGCGTCCACCACCTGATCGATAATCCGGCCCAACCACCCAACCTGCTACGCGCCTGCGAAGCGGCCGGGAATCCGGATCGGGCCATCATATTCGGGTCTACTTCCAAAATGACGTTTGCCGGGGCGGGGATTGGCTTCTTTGCCAGCAGCGTGGACAATATCGCCTATATCACCGGTTTGATGGGGGCGCAGTTCATCGGCCCCAACAAAGTGGAACAGTACCGCCACGTCCGCTTCCTACAAACATACCCCGGCGGCATCCCCGGCTTGATGCGGGCGCACGCGGCCAATTTACGGCCGAAATTTGAAGCCGTGTATGAAGTTTTGGCCCGCGAATTGGGAGAAACTGGCTTGGCCCGGTGGACGAAACCGGAAGGTGGTTACTTCATCAGCCTGGACACCAAATATCCCATCGCCGACCGCGTTGTGGCCTTAGCCAAAGAAGCCGGCGTCGGGCTAACCCCCGCCGGAGCCACCTACCCCTTCGGTAAAGACCCGCACAACCGCAACATCCGCCTCTCCCCCAGCCGCCCGCCCGTGGCCGAAGTGGCCCAGGCGATGGAAGTAGTAGCGGCGTGTATCAAACTGGCTTCGGCAGAGCATGAAATTGCGTAATTGAGTAACTGGGTAATTACTCACTTACCCAGTCACCTAATTACTTATCGTATCCATGCGGATGGGCAACGTGCCAGTTCCAGGCCATTTCGATAATGGTGCGTAAATCGGCGTATTGGGGCTGCCAGCCCAGTTCGCGGCGAATGGCGTCGCTGCTGGCAATGAGGATGTCCGGGTCTCCGGGGCGGCGAGGGCCGACTGCGGCGGGGATGGGGTGGCCGGTTACGTCGCGGGCGGTCTGGATGACTTCTTTGACGCTGTAACCCCGGCCGTTGCCCAAATTATACTTGCGGCTGGGGCCATCTCCCAAAGCGCGCATAGCTAAAATGTGCGCTTCCGCCAGATCAATCACGTGGACATAATCCCGCACACAAGAGCCGTCCAGCGTATCGTAATCATCCCCGAAAATGGTAATTTTCTCCCGCTGGCCTAAAGCCACTTCCAGTACCAGGGGAATCAGATGCGTCTCCGGGTCATGGTCTTCGCCCCGCTCCTCAGTGGCCCCGCAGGCGTTGAAATAGCGCAGACAAGCGTAACGCATCCCGTACAGCCGATCCATCCAGTAAAGATACCGCTCCATGATGTTTTTGGACTCGCCGTAGGGACTGCCCGGCACGATGCGCTCTGTTTCGGCGATGGGCATGTTTTCCGGGTCGTCGAACAGGTTGGCTGTGGAGGAGAGGATAAAGCGCTTGACGTTGTGTTTGACGGCGCTTTCCAGCAGGTTCAGGCCGTTGGTAATGTTGTCACGCAGGTAGAGAAACGGCCGTTCCATAGACTCCCCCACCAACGTATACGAAGCAAAGTGCATAATGCCGTCCGGCCGATGCTCGGCAATAGCTGCTTCAATGGCCCCCTTGTCGGCTAAATCTCCTTGAATAAATACCGCATCAGGATGAACCGCATCCTCATGCCCCTGAAACAAATTATCAAAAACAACTACTTCCTCCCCCGCCTTAATCAATCGTTCTACCGTAATGCTGCCGATATAACCGGCGCCGCCTGTTACCAAAACTTTCATCAATGTCACCTCTTTGCTTTTTGTAGAACGATTTTCCAAATCGTTTCAGCGCGATTTAGAAAATCACACCACAAAATTTTATTAGATTATCGGCTGAACTGTAGCGTGTGGAAGTTAAGAAGGGACTGACGCTGCGGTTGGTAATCAAATATCCGGCTGCCAATCTCCCTGATAAGCTCGTACCTTCTCTTTGATGTGATCTTCAATAGAAAAAGCGCAGCCATCATCGTAATCATACATGACCTGAACTGTTTTACCGGTGGCAATGAGACGGCCGTCTTCCCCCTCTACCCGGTATACCAGATCAAAACTTTTATTGCCAAACCGGGATACGCCAATGCCCACCGCCAACATCTCCCCCAATACGGCCGGCGATTTATAATCACAAGTGGCGTGAACCAAAATCAAGGGAACGTCCAAATCCAGCACGTCGCTGTCTTCCAAAAAACGGTAAACATACTTGATGCGCACTATTTCAAAATATTGGAAGAAAACTGCATTATTAACAAAACCGAGAGCGTCAATATCCCGGAAAGTTACCTCTATTTTGTCCTCAAAAGGAAATCTTGTTTGCGTCATAAAATTTTTGATCCAGTAATTTGGTAGCTGGTAATCGAGTAATTACCACTCTATGGCTGGGCCATAAGGATCAACTCCAGTTCGGTGGTTTGCCCGTTACGAATGACGGTCAGGGTAACAGAATCGCCCACCTGCGTTTCCAGTTCCAGATATTCAAACAGGTTCATCCAGTCGGCAACCGGTTCGCCGTTAACGGCCGTAACAATATCACCCCCCACCAGATAGCGCCGGTTGCCAATAATCACTTCCTGCTGGGCACCCGACAGACCAGCCTTGTCCGCCGGGCCATTCCGGTACAACTGGGCCACCAAAATACCCTGTTCAACCGGCAGTTGCAGCGCCTTTGCCAATGCCGGCGTCACCCCATACCCCTGAAAACCCAACCAGGGATGTTCGTACACGCCGTTGGCAATCAAAGCCGGCGCCACCCGTTTGACCGTATCCACCGGCACGGCAAAGCCAATCCCCTGCGCCCCGGCCTTGATGGCCGTGTTGACGCCAATCACCCGCCCCCGCGAATCCAGCAAAGGGCCGCCGGAATTGCCCGGATTGATGGCTGCGTCGGTCTGGATGACGTTGAAGATGGTGACGTTGTTTTCCGTGCGTAACGGCCGCCCCAAAGCGCTGATCACCCCCGTCGTCAACGTCCGGTCCAGGCCAAATGGGTTGCCAATAGCGATAGCCCGTTCCCCAACCCGCAAGTCCGCCGAACTGCCCAATGCCAGAGGATACAACTGTTCCGGCGGCACATCTACCTTCAGCACAGCCAAATCGTTGGGCGGGTCTACGCCCACTACCCGCGCCGGCACAGTCAGCGCGTCCGACAAGCCTACTTCGATGCTGTCCGCATTCTGGATGACGTGGTAATTAGTGATAATGTAACCTTCTTTGTCATACACAAAGCCGGAACCTGTTCCTTCACTGGCAGTAGGGCCAAAGAAAAAATCCATTGTCACCACTCGTGTGGTGATATGCACGACTGACGGGCCAACCCGCTCATACAAATTGGTGATCAGTTGTTCTTCAATATCAATCGGGGCCAGGGCGCTATCCGGCAGCGGCGTCGGCGTGGCTATCAGGACAACAGGTGTGGCAGTTGGTTCAGGCACGGCCGTAACCGCCGCCCCCTCTCCCGGCAAACGACCACAGCCCGCCAACCCCCACAAAA
The DNA here is from genome assembly GCA_027054335.1 of Ardenticatenaceae bacterium. Classification (GTDB taxonomy): domain Bacteria; phylum Chloroflexota; class Anaerolineae; order Promineifilales; family Promineifilaceae; genus JAJRTP01. The sequence continues at coordinate 8,102 of JALUPA010000445.1, read as the reverse complement.
CAAGGCCAAGCCAAATCCCCTGACGCTTCACGCTTTTACGCCTCACGTAAACGTCTTCCGAATGACTTCACGAACATCCGCATAAACCATCCCCGGCTGCGGGTAAAAATGGAGGGCGCCGGGAACCATCGCCACAACATCCTCAAAAGAGAGGAAGCCGTGCAGCATTCCCTCATACATTTGGTACGTCACCGGCACACCAGCCTGCCGCAGATGACTGGCGTAAAACATACCGTCGTCCAACAGGGGGTCAAATTCGGCCGTCATAATGTAAGCGGGTGGCAAACCGGCATAATCCGCCGCATTGAGCGGCGAGGCATACAGGCTGGCTGCATCCGCTTCATTGGGCAAGTACCAACTGTGAATGTGGCGTACCATATCATCCGTCAGGACATACCCGGCAAACTGGTGGCGCGATTCGGTCTCAATATTCATCAGGGAAGTGACGGCGTACAACAACACCTGCAAACCAATCCGGGGGCCATTCTCATCCCGCGCCTTCAGGCTGACGGCCGCCGCCAGATTGCCCCCGGCGCTGTCTCCGGCAACGATGAGACGGGATGCGTCTCCATTGAAGGAATCGGCATTGGTCTCAGCCCACTGCACGGCCGTATACGCATCATCAAACGCCGCCGGGAAAGGATGTTCCGGAGAGCGATGGTACTCCACCGAAACCACCACCGCCCCGGCATCCCGCGCCAGGTGACGGGCCACATTTTCGTGGGATTGGATGCTGCCGGCAGCGAACCCCCCGCCATGATAATAGACCAGCACCGGAAACGGACCCGTCCCTTCCGGCGTATAAATACGCACCGGAAACGGCCCGTGCTGCCCCTCAATCACGCGGTCTTCCACGGCAGCTACGGGAATGCGCGGTTTCACCCGGTCAATTTGCTGCCGCACTTTCGGCAGGTTTTTATCATCCCATTTATGCGCCCCGGTCAGTACCGACACCTTCAGGATGATGCCCATAAAGGGGTGCATACGGCCGTAGGGCGTCACCGACCATTTGTAAACCAGCGCCGCCAATCCGGCCGCGATAACCGCAATCAATCCAGCCATTAGGCTTATTATTTTCTTCATTACTACCTCCCTGAAAATCTATGCCTATGCCGCAGAAAGAATGATCTTTTCGCCCATCTCATGGAGAGCGCGTACAAATTCAGCCGGCTCCGGGGGATTTATCCAACGGATCAACTCCCAGTCAGATTCATTCGCAGAAAGCAAGACCCTGGCCAAATCTACAGGAAATACATCAGCCGCCTTCCTTTGCGCGCCAACAATGGCGTCCTGAAGAGAAAGCCTCATTTGCTTGCAAAAGCCCCAAATGTCTGCCAGGTCTTCTGAAAAACGATGGTTAAGATAGCCGCGAGAAGCGGCCGTCCCCCCGGTCAGGTAAAAATCGGTTTCAAGAGCAGAAATGAGTTGTAGAACCCGATCTTGAAAAGGATAAAGCGAATTGATAAAAAAGTTACTGTTCAACACGATCCCCGGCAATTAATTCTGGATGATGTTCCGGCAGCCAATTCACCAAAAAATCAAATCCCCGCCTGCGATTATCAGCTTTGATTTTATGCCGCCACTTGGGCCAGCCTTGCACAAGAGCAGAGAAACCCAATCTTTGCACAATTTCTTCATACGGCGCGTATTCCAGCAAACGCACGGCCGCCCAATCCGCTCCCAATCGGCCTTTTGTCAGTTTCCCGGCCAACATAGCCTGAAACTCAGACTCGCTTATTTCATAATCCCACACGTAGGGTAATCTTTTCTGCTGAATATTCATATTTTCAATTATACCAGACTTCGGTAAGTAATAATCTGGCGATCAGCTCACCAATAACCGCTTACCCTTCATCAATAATCGCCAGTGAATAGCCAGCTTCTATCACCCCATCTGCTGTGGAAACTTCCAAAACCAGCACAACCGCTTCCCCCAATGCTACATTTTCAAAACCACTTATCGTATCCGGGTCTGTTGCCGCCAATTCATTACCGTCCGTATCCAGCACCCGCAGGATCAAATTGGCGCCTTCTGTTTCGCTAGTCAAGATCATGCTAAACACGTCATCCGTGCCCAACGTCAGCGTGTAGCGCACCGGCTTGCCGGAACGCACCGTGCCGGTAGCCGTCTCACCCAGACCAATCTCTCCCGCATCTATCGGTTCACCCAGCAAAAAGCGGATGGCCGCCTGTAACACAGCATCCTCATCGCCCAGGACAGACGCCTCATCCACCGGTACATCTACGTCCGGCACAACGCCAATCCCTTCAATGTGAATCTCGCCATCCGGCCCTAACGCCCGCCCCTGGGTAAAGCGGAACTGCTCATCTTCCGGCATAGCCACCTCATCCACCGACCCGCCCAAACCGGCCGTGGGGTATTGGCCGACAATCATGGCCCGGTCATCAATCGTCATGTCAAAGGAGAAAAATTCACAGGCGCTGGCGCAGCTTGGCCCCACCAGAACAACCACGTCGCCAGCGTAACGCAACTCTTCGTCAGGCGGCAGGATGAATTTGTCTTCGTGATCCGGATCAATATAAAACTCGCCCCGATCTTCGTCATAACCGGCCACATTGCCCAGGACAAACGCCTCATCAAAGAAGTAGGCGGCCAGATTATCGGCCAGGCTGCCCCGCCCGCCCCCGTTTTGCCGCATGTCTACGATGATTGCCGGGATGTCGTTCTCTTTCATCTCCCGAATCATGCGCTCCCATAACTGCACGGTGAGCAAATCATTGTCAGAGAAGCTGTAGATACGCACGTAACCCACGCCTTCGTCCAGCACTTCAAACTCGACAGGCAGTTCAAAACCATCACGGCCGTCTTCCTCCAGCCAGAAGTTATAACTATCCGGGTCAAAATCGGCCGTCATCTGCGCGGTCTGGCTGGCAGCCGCGCCGGGGTTACGGTAGACAAGCTCCACTTCCGTCTCCAGGGGAAAGCGCATGGCATACGTCACCTGCTCCAGCCGCCGCGCGTGGTCTGTGCTGAAAGATTGGAACAGGGGCACGTTGCCGATATGTTCGCCAATGGGTACGCCATTCACTTCCAGGATTTCTGCGCCCCGCTCAATACCGGCCTGCTCCGCCAATCCGCCCTCCGTGAGAAAGACAGCCAGGACACGGCCGTCATCCAGTTCCTTCACCGCCAGCCCAATCCCGCCCAAAATCGCCTCCCGGAAAGCGTCCCGCAAAAACGGCCCGCTCACGTGTCCGTCCGGGATTGCCAGCGCAAAACGGCCCAACGCCTCCAGGTAACGATCCGCGTCCTGGTCTTCATCCGCCGCCACAAATTCTGGCCGGAACGCCTCCCGCAGCGCCTCCCAGTCAATTCCCTTGTATTCGGTAAAAGCGTATTCGTTCTTCAACTGATCTACCAAGGAATCAAACGCTTCTGTGTAACTCAACTCCGAGTAATCCACCAAAGTCGCCCCTTCCGGCTCAATCAAATCAATTACCTGCTCACGGGTGCGGTCAAAAGTGAAGGGATCGGTATCCAAATCCACTACCGTGTAGCCTGGCGGCAAAATCACGATAGGGTCATCTTCAGTGAAAAGGAGACCATCTTCGCCAAAACCGCCGGGGAAGCCCTGCTGGTCATCCGGTGCATAAACCAGCATCTTGCCGCCGACAATTTCCCGCTCTGTCGCCGCCTCGTCGCTGGTGCGGGTGGAAGCGTAAGCGGTAGACCAACCGCCGCCGCCCAAATCCCGTTCTTCCAGGAAGGGATCGCCAAAGGTGTTGTTCCAGTAAGCAATGGCAAAAACCTGTACGCCCTGATCTGCCTCGCCGTCATTGTCTACATCTTTGTATGCTCCTTTGGGTTCAATGGGCAGGGTAAGGGAGTAGGAAAAGGGCGATTCGGAAAAATCACTGGTGATCTGCCCCAGGGTTTGAGACTCGACGGGGAAAATATAATCTTCGTCCCGCTCCACAAAGCCGGCCTGGTCTTCGGTAATGACCAGGGGCGCAGCAATACCCAGAGTGAAGAAGGGGTTGGTGTAGGTAACGACGCCGGTGATGCTGACCACGCCGCCTTCGTCGTTAATGATGGGGGCCATGTTGTCCGGCATTTGGGCCGCCGGTTCTGCGGTCGGTTCTTCGATTGGTTCCGCTTTCGGCGTGTCGGTAGGTTCGGGCACGGCCGTCGGTTCCGCCGTTGCTGTGGGGGGCACGGCCGTAGCGGTGGGTTCAGGTACGGCCGTGGGCGTGGGGTCCGCCTCGGTACACGCTGCCAGCAGCAACATAGCCGCCAAAACAAGCCAAATAAATTTACTGCGATAATTCATGGACTGCTCCTTTTTTAGTTCATGTTGAATTTTACCTGAAAATGAGCAGGATGCGGGGCTGAACAAAACCTGTTCATTTTTACCTAAACATTGCGGAACTGTGACTACTCAGGTGACAGTCACTTTTCCCAGAGACGATAGTCACAGTATGGCATTTTAAGTGACTGTCACTTCCGGGGCTGAGTAATTACGCGGAACTTTTAACGGCCGTTTGCCGTTATACAAACAACCGCCAACCGATGAAGCCGTAAAAAGAGGTTGTGCTGTACCCAAAAAACCTGATTCCTGACGTCAGGAATCAGGTTTTGCCCTACAAAGAGGTTGCTTTATGAATCTGCGCTCATTTCCTCAATATCTGTTTTTATTCCTGGCTTTGGCGTTGACCGCCTGCTTGCCCGCAAGCCACAAAGAATTAAGGCCTACGCCCCTGCCCAATCTCAACTTTACGCTGAAACCAATCATCTCACCCTTTGAAACAGGCGGCACGGCCGGATTCAAACTAGAACCTGAAGATACCCAACTGATTATCAGCAAGCCCATAAAAGCAGAAAGCTTCCTGACAACACCCGACGGCACAGTTTACCGTACAGAAATACTTCTAAAGAACGAAGTTCTCCAGACCCCCTGCAGCCCAAACGAAGGTGGTTTTTGCGACGAAAACAAGATTGTTCAACCTTTTGATATCTATGTCTCTTTCAACGAACAGATGCAGCAGACAGGCACGTACACTGTCTCCCTGAAAGCAGTTGGCAAAGATACCCAGTGAACTACCTTAGTAACCGTCTCTCTAAACCTCTGAGGTCTGGGAGACCTCAGAGGTTTGAAAAATTGAACATTTACTGGAATTCCAACCGGTAGTCCGACGGCCGTAACGTCATCGGCGCAGCGGCGGCAATAATCAGAATAGGCGGGTTTTCGCTGCTGCCGGTGGTTTGGATGACGGCCGTATTGTCCGCCTCCACCGGAATGCGCGTCACCACCGGCACGCCATCCGCAAAGGTAATCAACTGAATAAACCACGTCTGCGGCACATACCCCGTCGCCCGGACAAACCCTTCAGCCGTCCAGCCGGTATCCGTCTCCGCATCGTCGTAGAAATTGATTTCCGGGATGGCAATATTATCCAGCGCAATGCCGCCAAACGTCAGAATCGGGTCCGTCACGTACTCAAAACGAAGCTGAATCTCCTGTCCCGCGTAAGGCGTCAGATCAATCGTCTCCTGCGCCCATTTGCGGCCCCGGCCCGTGTAAAACCGCTCCGCCAGGGCCGACTCGGACGGATCATCCTCAAACACATCCCCGTCCATCGCTTCCCCCGCCAACGGCTGCCACGTCTGCCCGCTATCCGTAGAAACCGAGACGTAAGCAAAATCATACCCCTGCTCAATATCCCGGAACACGTCATACGTCAGTGTGGCGCTCGCCACGTTAGACAAATCAAAATCATGGGTCAGACGGGCTGTGCTGTAATTAGCCCGGTTCGCCAGCCACATATGCTGGCCAGACGTGGGCAGGACGGGCAAGAGCTGGGCGTGGTTGCTGCCCGTAAAGTTGATGGTCACGTCCCCATCCCCGGCCAGTTTGTAATAATCAGCGGCAAACTGGTTCACGTCTGCTTCCACCGTAGTCGGATATTCTTTTATAGATCGGCCCAGCGCTGTGCCCAACCCTTCGCGCAGGGTGTATTTTTCCGGTGCGCCCGCTGCATTATGGATGGCTAACGCCGCCAGCCAATCCAGCCAAATATCCATGCCGCCGCCAAAATCAACGTCATTTTCCGCAGCAATGGCGTCCAGTGCGGCAAACCCCTCGTCGGGATGGGTGGCAAAAACTTTATACAGTTCTGGCCCCAGGCGGTTGTAAATGTACAGGTTCATCACGTACCCCTGGCCGTAATAAGGCGTCGTATCCCCGTCCACCCAGCGGTTTAGCTGCTGATCCGGCGACGCCATAAAACGGTTGCCCCGGCTGATGGGATCGCCGGAAAAGCCATTCAAGTCCTCAGCCAGCATGGCCGAGCCTTCCACTTCCCAGTCCCAATCATTGGCGTCGTAATTGCTCTCAATCATGTGCCGGAATTCGTGCGCCAACACGTCAATGTACGCCTCACTGCCAAAAAGGGAGCCGTTCATAATGAACATTTCCCGCTCGTTGGACAGATCGTCTACGCTTTGGGGCAGGATGTCGCTGCTGCCAAAGTAACCGGCCAGCCCACATGCCTGGACATTGGCCAGACTGACGTCGCACAAGTTGATGGGGGAGGCGTTGACGATGTGGATGCGGGGGTCGCCGTCTATGCCAGGGCTGTTTTCCTGACCGAATACGGCCGTATTCCGTTCATAAATCTCGTCAAAAGCAGCCCCCGCCTGTTCCAGGTCTACCGGAGACGGCTCCGTAACGCCTTCAGAGGTGTCAAACCAGAAGTAGGCGTGGTCGCTCACGTATTCCAGCACAAACTCCGGCGCAGAGACGGTGTTAACATCGTACTTGAGGATGTTGAGGTTTTCCCGCGTTCCCACCGGCAGCGGCTTAGTTACCGGATCGGGGTTGATTTCCGGGGGGGCGGCCAGCCCTTTGTAGGCCAAAGCCAGAGCCGTATCGTCCCTGTCCGGCGGGTATTGGGCCAGAAGAGCGTCTAACGCGGCCCGTTCCGCCTCATTTACCGGTGTGCGGCTGAGCGGATCATACGTTTTGGCCGGAGCGGGCCAGCCGGTAAATTCGTCTGACGGCTCCGAGGTGGCGGTAGGGGATACGGCCGTATCCGTCGCTGCCGGTTCCTGGGTGGGAGGCACTTCTGTGGGAACGTCTGTCGGCAGGGGCTGCGTGGGTTGGGGTACGGCCGTATTGAGCGAAGTCGAAATAGCCGTAGCCGGAAGCGGCGTCGGCGCATCTGCCTCGCCACAAGCGGCAACCAACAACAAAACAGCCAACAAAACCAAAATGCGTATTTTTTTCATAAATTCTCCATCCTTTCAGCTTCATTCGCGGTCACTACCAAAACCTTTGCGGTCTCGACCAGGAGTACAACGTATTCAAGCCTTGCAGGTCCGGGCAGCTCAGACAACCTGCCAATCAATCTACATAAGCATTAAGAAAAAGTCAACCGCCAATCTGTACACTTTATACTGCCTCTTTGCCATCTTTTCATTTGGGTGTGTTTCAAATGAGTTGATTAGTAGTGCCAGACCCGTTAACTGAAATGAAACACACCCTTTTCATTTGGCAAACAAATCTTGTAGGTTAATATATGTCCCGTTGACAATAACCTGACCCTTTCAACAACCTAAAAACCCATTTGCCCGTACTGCCTCTTGTTGCAATAGATGTGCAAAAGCGAGAAAACAAAAATGTTCAAAAGTTACGTTAATCCAGCCGAAAGTAAAAAAGCAAACAAAATGTTGCCCCGCCTCATGGTAGAAGGATTATTGCTGGGCGGAAGCGGCTTGGGTATTTTGGCCCTTATTTTTGAAATTGCCGCCGACGCCTTCAGTGTAGCCGCCTACCAGACCCTCCTGGCTATCTACGGTGCGGAAGGGTATCACGAAATTGCTATCGGTGCGTTCATCCTCCTCTCCATTCTCCTGTTTCTGGGAATCGTACCTGCCTATAAAGCAGGAGCGTACCTGCGGCCCAATGCCGGCGGCAGCGGCCCTCTGGTAGAAGCCATTGGGCCGCCCAAACTACGCTGGCTCTCCTGGGTAGGTACCAGCCTTTTCTTTTTGGATGCCGTCCTGACCATCATCATCAGTTCCATCTCTGCCGCCGACGTCACCATGCTTGTCCTGCCAGAACTGGCGCCTTACCGTATTC
>JALUPA010000444.1 GCA_027054335.1 Ardenticatenaceae bacterium | reverse complement strand
ATATAGGGAATTTCACCTTGTCACCCTCTCACCTTGTCACCTTGTCAAATCAGGGATTGAGTCGCTGCACCGCGAAGTTTTCGCCGGATACGGCCGTTAAATCCACCACCACTTCCTGCCCGCCAAAACCATCAAGTAAGTCGTGCGCCCGCACCGTTACTTGCGTTACGTCCGCCGGTATCTCAATGCGGGACTGGCTGCGAGTGAACGGCTGTTCGCCGACGTGGGGATGGAGCAGCAGGCGGGTAAACGGGCTGCCGGGATCGGGCTTGAGGATAGTTCCGTCCGGCAGCAGCACATCCCAGCCGTCGGCGTAATCTTCCCAGCCGGTATCGGGATGCTCGACGGTAACGCTGAATGTCCAGGTGTTGGCGGCCGTTTCTGTCGCTTCGACAAAAATAACATCGGCGTTGGCAGCGTCACTGTAAATGGATTCGACGGCCGTCGCCTCTGGCGGCAGTGTGGCTTCCGGCATGGCTGTCGGTTCAGAGGGAGCGGTGGGAGGGGATATGGCCGTTGGCGGCGGTTGGCTCGTATTCTCTGCGAGAAGTACGGCCGTCTCTGCCGGTTCAAGGGAAGAAGCCATACTGCAGCCAACCATAAAAAACAGAAAAATCATCAGAACGTAAAATTTCATAAAATTCTCCAGGAGATTGCGTAAATCCACGAAAAGACAGCGGCGAAAACAAATTTCTACTACGCTACACCTTGCCGCAGCGCCCACGCGGCCGCTTCCTGCCGCGAAGAAACGTCCAGTTTTTCATAAAGGTCAGACAAATTATTGCGTACTGTATGTGGACTGAGATTCAACTTTTTCGCTATTTCTCTGTTGGCATAACCGGCCGCCAGCAACGCCAGCAGCGCTTTTTCCCGTTCGGTTAATGCGCCTGCCACCCCTGAAACCGCCCCCGTCTCTCCCTCCAGCGCCACAGAACGATCATAACAAACGCCGCCATAAGCGACCGACTCCAAACAAGCCCGCCACGCCTCCGGCACAGACGAGCAACAGATATACCCGGATACCTGCG
>JALUPA010000443.1 GCA_027054335.1 Ardenticatenaceae bacterium | reverse complement strand
TGCTGGCCTGTGTGGCTACGGCTGAGTTCGCGGAGGTGTGTCCCGTGGCTGGTTAGTTGAGATGGTATCATCTTCATCATACAGATCAGTACCGCTCCCGGCGATTTTTACCTGCCAGGGAGTGAGGATAGTGTAATAATTTGCCCGAACTATAAAAAATTCCCGGAATCCTGCCAATGTACATGCTTTTGCGATGTAGTGTTGACGTGTAGTTGGAAGACATACAGGACGGCCGTAAGCCCCCACCCCATCTAACGTGAGACGGCCGTCCACCGCCTGCGGCAGATCAATCTCAGCCGAAACCAGGCCGGATTTCTACGCTGCAACCGGCTCCTTAAAGTCATACAGACCATCACGTAGCCGCCATTTCTGACCGCAGGCAGCGTTAGGGCAGTGAAGCAGACCAGCCTGCGGTGGACCAAGCGGGGTAAAGCAGGTGGGGCAGGCAAAGAAGGTGTCAGGGACGGCCGTAAGCCCCACACGCGGATGCCGGCTTTGCACAAAAACACTGGGCGATAGCTGCCACCAATTCCCTGTCAACTGAGCCAGCGCATCCAGCGACACCAGCAGGTTAACGGGGACAGCTTTTTTGAGGGGGTCAAAGCGATAATGGGAAACGGTCAGCGTCCGGCCCGGCGCAAAACCGGCCGCTTGCAATTGTTCCCGAATCCATTGCGGATGAAAGTCAAAATTCAGTTCCACAAATTCTACCGGCTCCGGTTGAAAAGGGGACCATTTCTGCCGCCGTGCCCAATAGCGAGCAATTGCCTTCAGGTTCTTCTTATTGGCAAATTCCAGAATATACGTACCGCCGGGACGAGCGACGCGGGACAGTTGGGCAAACAGGGCGGGTACGTCGGCCGCGTGATGGATGGTGCGAATCTGCACCATCGTTTCAAACAGGCCCTCTACAAAAGGCATGTTGTACCAATTGCCAGCCACGTAGATAAAGCGGGGATCATTCCCCAACTGCTCTTGGGCTTCCCGCAGCAGGGAGCGAGAGTAATCAAACAGGACAACGCACTCGTAGCCTGAATATTCATTGGCCAGACGGCCGTAGCCCGCACCAATCTCAATCAAGGTATTGCCAGTCGGGGGCATAAGGCGGCGCAAAGCCACACGCTCGGCTTGATCTTCGTAGTCACGGTTCTGATTCTGCCAAAAACGGGTACGGTAATCCGAACCCTCGTAATCACAAACAGGTGGGGTATCGCTCATGCAGTTAGTTTACCGGGAATGGAGAGAAAGTGGCAACTGAGAGTGGCGATTAGAGCCGGGAAATTTAGCCCAGCTCTAATCTCGCATTACGCCATTTATTCTTCAGCCGGCGGCTCGATAATGATCTGTTTTACGCGCTCACCGACCTCTTCATTTGAAGATGGCAGATTTTTGATCATATCATTCAATGGGCCAAACAAAGCTCTCAGCTTAAAGAATGGCCCGCCCAACTCTGTTTTGTCCAAGGGAATTTCCACCGGCACTACCATACTTACTGGAATTGTCTGATCCACCGGCACTTCCATATTCATGGCAACGGGCAATTGCAATCCAGTGGGCATGACTATGGTGACTTGCCCGTTTATCTGGCCGCCACCGCCAGGCAGTATAAATTTGGCGGGCACACTCAGTGGCACGTCTTCGGTGAGGATAACGACCGTAGATTGCTCCAACGGCAGGGTAAAGGAAATAGGCATAGTAGTATCAATGGTGATATCTTGCTCAATTGTAGCTTCGCTCATCTCCACAAAGCTATCGTTCAGGCCGCCAACAATCGGCTCTACGATGTCATTGACAATGGGAATAATCAAACCGGCTACAGCCAGCAGGATGATGACCAGGGTCAAATTCAGGGCAAAGGAAAAGAGGATGGCAAATGTTTTGAAGGCATCCCAGGGTTTTTGCCCCCAAAGCCAGCGTGGTAGTGCACCTCCGCCGGATGATTGTTCTTCTACCGTTTGGGCCTCGTCATGGGCGGCATTTTCAGCATCTTGCGTATTTTCGTTGTCCTCAGCCATTGTCCACCTCCGTGGGTACTCCAGGTTGACATAGTATAATAACATTATGGTAACATGAAATGTGTAAATATCAAGACGGCCGTAAAAACTCGTGGGGACAGTACGGCAAAAATGTTTCACGGGAAACAATTTACGGCCGTAAATCACTCATTTTTGTTTCACGGGAAACAATTGCGCCAAATGACGAATCAAGTAGAATACACAGATGGAGTCAACCACACCCTGACTAAAATATAAAAGATTGTATGTCCGAGCAAAACGAGCAGTCCCAATTGATAAAGCAACGTCTTCCGGCCCCACAGCCCAATGATGTGGCGATCTTTCTCGATCTGGACAATCTGGTTATCGGAGCCAAGCAAGCCGGGATGGTTTTTGACATCAATCTAGTGTTGGATTGTATCAAGGAAGTGACCAACGGCCGTATCGTACTGCGACGTTCTTATGGAGATTGGCGGCAAAGCCAGCAGCTAATGAAAGAACTGGCCTCCGCCGGATTCACCACCCAATCCACCATCCGCCTTAATAACTTCAGCAAGAATCTGGCCGACATGCAAATCGTGGTAGACACGATGGACACGCTGATTGACGGCCACACCTACAGCACCTACGTCCTGATGACCGGCGACCGGGACTTTACCCCGCTGGTACAATCACTGCGCAAACGGGGCAAACACGTCATTGGACTAGGCGTTAGAAACACCGTCAGCCAAAGCTTCGTCGATCTCTGCGACCAATACATTTATTACGAAGATATTGTCCCCCAGCAGGCGCTTACCGATGCCGATGTAGAAGTGTTGTTATCGGAGGCTGTAGACAGTCTGCTAAAAGACGAAAAACGGGTGCGGGCCAGCGTTATCAAGCAGCATATGTCAGAAGCCAGTAACGGAGCCTTTGACCAAAGCAAATATGCCGAAGGCGGCTTCCGCAAATTCCTGAAAAAATACCCGCAGATTGTGGAAATCCAACAAGTAGACACTACGCTTTATGTACGCAAACCTAAACAGGTGCAGGCAGAAAAACCGCTGTACCTACGCTACCGCACCGCTCTCAAAAAGAACAAACTGCGCATCATCCCCACAGAACAGCGCTTTGTCATCCTGAAAGGAATCATTTCTGCGCTGGATGAAAAACCGCAAATTGGCTGGCGGGAATTGATTGACACTCTGGCCGAAAGATATGCGGCAGAAGGAAAAGAAATTTCCAAGAATATGATCAACGCCTTACTTTTGCTGTCCCGCCAGGCCGACGTCGTCCACACGTTGAAGGGCAAGTCGCTTTCTACCGCCCCGGTAACCTTATATTTAACCGGCAGCAAAGTTTTTCAGGAAGCGGTGATGCGCTGCGACGCCGTGTATTTGCAAGCCATCCTGGAACTGCCGGAGCCATTTGACATGGAAGAGGCGGCGTTAGCCCTCTATTACAATACCGGACATGTACCCTATCTCAAGCAGGTACTGGCCCGTTTTGGCAAGATTGAGGGGTAAAAAGTGATCATCCCCCCCAGGCGACGGTCACTTGGATAACGTCAAATTCACCTCGTCCCGGTGGCCCAAGCCTTTGCTATTGTCAATAAAATATAAGCGCGTGGGTGTAAGTTGATACCAGTTTACCTGGGTCAGGGCAGCTTCAATTTGGGGATTAGTCTGGTTTAGGAAGGGGTATTTACGGTGGTAGAGGGACACGGCCGTATCCCTCGCCTCGCCTCCTAAAACCCGCACATCTCCCTCAAGCTGAATTCCCCGGATGGCCGGCCAGTCGGCATAATCCTCCTGGATAGCAGCGGCCACATGCGGTTGCGCCAGCATATTCCGGGCATGGCGGGTGTGCCCGGCCGAAAGAAAATAAAGAGTAAAGTCATCATTCACGTAGAAAACGGCCGCCGCCCATACCCCGTCATCCCCCTGCGTCGCCAACGTTATCACGTGATGGGTCTGCAAATAAGCTAAGGCTAACGGCCGTACTACCTCATTCACGCGCTACCCTCCCGCCGGCCCACCGGGTAAACAAATCCTGGGGCAGAACAATATCCAGCAAATCCAACACCCTATTTACCGTCTGGTTGATGATGTCGTCCAGCGTTTGCGGCTTGTGGTAAAAGGCAGGCATAGGCGGGGCCACAATGGCCCCCATCTCCGTGACCTGCGCCATCAGACGCAAATGTCCCAGATGGAGCGGCGTCTCCCGCGTTACCAGCACCAGTTTACGCCGGTCTTTCAACGTCACGTCCGCTGCCCGCAGCAGCAAGTTGTCACTGAATGAGTTGGCAATACCGGCCAGCGTTTTCATGGAGCAGGGGATGACAACCATCCCCATTGTCTTGAATGAACCTGAAGAAACGGCCGCAGCCACGTCGTTAAAGGAGTACGTCACATCCGCCAGCCCCTTAACCCGGTCAATGGCATAGGTCGTCTCCAAAGCAGTGGTGGTGGCAGCGGCCGTACTCAAGATCAAATGCGTTTCCACGTCCGCCACATCCTGCAAAACTGCCAGCAGCCGAATCCCGTAAATCACACCGCTGGCCCCGGAAATACCGACAATTAGTTTTCTCATGGCTGATCATCCTCTTTGCATTGCGTAATTGCGTATTTTGTAACACAGTCTATCAAGAAAATATGAGATGGGTAGCCAGAACGGTAAAATACATTTACAATCCATCCTGTACTTTGATTTAAGAGGAAATATTGGGTAACCGGGTACTTACCTGATTACTCAATTACCCAATTACCGGAGCAAACGTGAAATCTGTTTACATTGAAGAGTTGGAAAGCGGGTACAACCTGGAAAATGAATCATTTATGCTGCAAGATATGATGCAGCGCAAAACGAAAGACGGCCGTCCCTACATCCTGGGCAGCCTGCGCGATAAAACAGGGCAAATGGCCTGCGTCTATTGGGACATTCCCGACTACATTGAGAGTTGGCTTAGCAATGGCCTTGTCGTTTTGGTTACAGGCCGGGTTGTCACCTACAAAGACGCCCTGCAAATCACCATCACTGACTTAAACCAAAGCCACAACCCTGACCTGGAAGCCTTCCTGCCATCCAGCAAACGGCCGCGCGAGGAGATGGTGGCTGAACTGCGTCAATTTATTGCCGCACTGGCCGAACCGTGGCAAACGCTGGCGGCGCAAATCCTGCTGGAAGAGCCGTTCCTAGCCCAATTTGCCAATGCCCCGGCGGCCCGGAACATGCACCACGCCTACATTGGCGGTCTGCTGGAACACAGCCTGAGTATGGCCCATCTGGCCGACTACCTCTCGGAACTGTACCCGCACGTGGACAGGAACCTGCTTATTTCCGGCGCGTTGCTGCACGATTTGGGCAAGGTGTACGAGTATAACGTGGCCGACTCATTCAGCTATTCGGAAGACGGCCGTCTCACCGGCCACATCATTCGGGCTATCATCATCGTCGAAAAAGCAGCCAATGAAATAAACTTTCCTGAAGACAAACGGTTGCAGCTGGTTCACCTCATCGCATCCCATCACGGCACGCACGAATGGGGCGCGCCCGTCCTACCCAAAACCCTGGAAGCGATCCTACTGCACCAGATCGATCTGCTGGACAGTCGGGTGCAAGGCTTCTTTGATCATTTGAACAACGAGAAAACAAGCGCCCAGTGGACTACCAAAAAGAGCTTTATGTTTGGCACGGAACTGCGGAAGCCGGAAGGGTATTGAGAGATTGGAGATTAGAGCTTGATATAATCTCTAATCTCCAATCTCATAAACAACAAACATCAAACGGCCGTCATCGTTGCGGAATTCACGGTAATTGCCCACCGGGTAAGCGGTGCGCACAAATTCCAGTTCATTGAGACGGTCGGGCAAGAAGATGAAAAGGGTGGGGCCAGCTAATTGCCAGTCTGGCGGTGCGGTCAAAGGCTCAACAACGTCCTCACCCCGCATTTCCGGAGCCAGATAGGGGATAGTGGACAGACTTCTGTAGCCCATCAGGGGAAAGCCAAAGAAGTAAACTTTTTGCTGCGGTGGGTTTTGGTCTTGCAGATAATGGGCAATTTCGGTGGCCACGGCCGTATTCCAGCCCCCCAACACATATCCGTTCTTATACACGTTCGCAAAATAATACGTCACATCTCCAAACGCAAGCCAGAGAATGATGACGAGGGTTACGGCCGTAACTACCCGCTTCCCTTGAGGCCATAATGGTTGCAGCAACCGCACCGCCACACCCAACGGCAGCGCCACAAACAAAGCGGCAACAGGCGCCACCAAAATATAACGCTGCGACGCCGGCGCATCCTGGCTCAGGCCACTGGAAATAATCACCGACAGCAGAGGCAGGAACAGCAGCCAATAACGCAAATCAAAATGGGAGATACCCCACAGCAGACCAATGATAAACAGCGCCGCCGCCCCCGGCAGTAACAAGGGCGCACCCGGATTGTACAGCAAACGCAGCGGCTCATGTGTATACCCCAACGCCGCCCGCCACATTTGCCTGCCCACAATTTGCCCTGCCGACTGGCCGGTAGCCGCCATTTCTGCTTCCAGGCGCGGCCCCATAATCGTCACCCGGTTCAATGGCGCGGCAAACTCGTCAGGATGCCCCGCAAAGTATAACCCCAACGGTAAAAACAGGATGAAAGCCACACCGGCCATCAACAAAAGGCCAGGCAGCCGCTGCCGAAACTGCGTCCGCTTCCAGAGAAAGGCGGTCACAGCCCACACCAGCAGCAGAAGCGGCAGGATACGGATGCTGACGTAGAAAAACTGACCCATCCCCAAGGCCAGCCCCCCCGCGATGAAGGCGCTGCGACGGCCGCTTTTCCAGCCAACCCATAGCGCCGCCAACACCGCCACTCCCCAAAAACTGTCCCAGACATTGTTTAAACCAATACGGCTGATGTGAATGTGATAATGGGAGGCAGCCATATAAATGGCGGCCAATACGGCCGTCGCCCGGCCAAACATCACCAACCCCAGCCAATACGTCCCCGCCACCGCCAGCGCCCCGCCCACCGCCGACACAAAGCGCAGCGCCGCCACCGTCTGCCCGAACAAGGCAATAGAGGCCGCCTGCAAAATATAAAACGGCGAGGGAAAGGAAAACCAGCCCACGTTCCAGATATTAGTTGCCTGCCCCCGTAAAAAGAGAAGGGCGTGCAGACCCGACGAGCCTTCATCGCCGGAAAATGTATTGGGAAACTGGGTCATTGCTGTGGCGCGCAAGAGAAGAGCGGCGAAAAAGATAACGGCCGTAAACCAATAGTCCCGTCGCGTTATGTCGATATCTTCAATATCTGTCCCCTCCTGCCGTACCGAATAGCTGCCAGCCACCACCAGCCCGACGCTGATCAGCCAGGCCATCACGGAAACAGGCCAATGCCGCGCCAGCAGTTGATCCCCGGCTGCCCAATAAGCCAGCAGACCAAAGGTGGGAGCCAACAGCAGTAAGGCCAGTTGTCCCAGGCTGATGCGGAAGTAGTCGCATATTTTTTCCCCAGGCCGGGCCAGCCAGTGAGGGAGTTGTCGGGTAACGGCCGTATGCGCTCCCAGTAAAAACAAAGCTGCCCCCGCAGCCATCGCTGCAAAAACACCCCATTGCTGCGGCACAGGCACAACTTTGTAAATCGTTTGCCCCAGCCACACCAACAGCAGCCCGCCCGCCAGGAGGACGGCCGTCAGCCAGCGCAGTTGTTCCAGAGTCCAGTAATCACTATCAGGAGAAAGGGTGCTGGCAGTCGCGGGATACGGCCGTTCCTGGGCTATCCGTTTGCGCCGCACCAGCAAAAACAGCACCGCCACCACCAGCGTCAAAATCCACAAAATAATCAGCAAAGCAGGCATTGCTCAATTATCCCATGCCGGGGCAATCTATCAAGCGGGAAGCCGGATGGGCCAAAAAGTGTAGGGCGATTTGCAAAATCGCCTTACAGTGGGCGAAACGAAGAGTATTCCCGAAGAATTCATCTAAAACAAAATGCTGAACATTTATTCGTTTTTATGTTCTGCTAAATAGGCCAGTAAAAAACCACATCCTACATTCCTTTCTAAATTCGTTGTACCCCTTTGACCCGTTCATGGCTACAATCAGTGACATGAACAAGACAATCCGACAATTAGTACAAGCGATCCATGACGCCCCACCGCGCACAGTGCTGGTTACGGCCGGTGCGGGCACACAAGCTCTCTCCGATCTGCTGGGCGTGGCCGGGGCCACCCGCACCTTACTGGAAGCTTTAGTTCCCTACAGTCAGGCATCCTTCGATGATTTTCTGGGACAAGCGCCCCCCCAATACGTGGCCGCCCGCACGGCCAACCTGATGGCCGGGCGAGCCTACACCCGCGCCCGCTGGCTGGAAACGGAGCATGTCCCCAGCGTGGGACTGGCCTGCACTGCCACCATCGTCACCGACCGGCCCAAGCGCGGTGAACACCGGGCGCATATCGCCACCTGGCAAACAACCTGCCTCAATCATTACACCATCCATTTGGAAAAAGGCGCGCGCAACCGAACAGGGGAAGAAGATGTGGTCAGCCGCATCATGCTTAATGCGTTAGCCCAGGCGATGGGGCTGGAGATGCGGCTGCCCGTTCCGCTGACGGCCAATGACCGCCTGACGACGGAAAGTTCTGATTTTATGGCTACGGCCGTCCAACTCACCCACCACGACATCCCTTATTTTTGTGTGCTGGAAGACGGCCGTATCCACACCAACCACGTCAACCCGCCCGCACTGCTGGCCGGGGCCTTCAACCCGCTGCACGACGGCCACATTGATTTACGCAATCTGGCCAGTAAATTGTTAGGCGAACCGGTGGCTTTTGAATGTACGGCCGTCAACGTAGACAAACCCCCGCTCACCCCCGAAACCATCACCCAGCGCATCGCCCAGTTTGCCGGGCGTTACCCCGTCTACGTCACCACCGCCCCCACCTACCTCGAAAAAGCGCGGCTCTTCCCCAACACCGTCTTCGTCGTCGGCTACGACACAGCCGAGCGCATCCTCATGCCCCGCTACTACAACAATTCCTACCAGAACATGCTGGACGCCCTGGCCGAAATCCGCGATCTGGGCTGCTCCTTCCTCGTCGCCGGGCGCACCGACAAACGCGGCCTCTTCCACGACCGCCGCGACCTGGCCATCCCCGCCGGGTTTGAGACCCTGTTCCGCGGCATCCCGCCCGAAAAATTCCGCCGGGACATCTCCTCCACCTACCTGCGCGCCACCGGGCAGCGCGGCAGCCGGTAACAATTTGTAGAACGATTTGCAAAATCGTTCCTTTGGGCGATTTACAAAATCACCCTACAAGTCACGCCGGACGTCGTTGACAGCATTCAAAGCAGATACGTCCTCCGGCCACTGCTCGCTGATCTCGTCCGCTAACTGCGCCAAACCCGCCAAAATTTCTGTCATCTCATCTGCCTCAACTGGAACAAGATGCGCGACCACTTCACCGTCCCGGCTAATCGCAAAAGTTTCACCATCTTCCCAAACGCGGCGTAAAATATCTTCAAACTGCTTCTCCAATTCCGCAACAGTAATCACAATCATCACACACCTTTACCTTGTCACTCTCTCAATCCGGCGCACGTTCTGGCGCAGCTTCAGGATGGAGTCGGGGGGATGGTAGCCTTTGCGCAGGCTGAGGTTAGGGTAGACGAGGCTGCGCGGACCAATGATACAGCCAGGGTTGAGGACGCTGTTACAGCCGGTTTGGGCGTCGTCCCCCAGAATAGCGCCGAATTTGGCCAGGCCGGTGTCGTAGGTACGGCCGTCAACCACCAATTGGATGGACGGCCGTTTCCCCGTCTCCGGGTCTTTCGCGCTCACCACCGTTAAATTACTCAGCTTTGTTCCCGCCCCCAGGTTCACCCGATGGCCTAAAACAGTGTCCCCCACGTAGTTAAAGTGCGGCGCGTGCGCTCCCGGCAGAAATAGGGCATTCTTGGCCTCGCTGGCGTGCCCCAGAATCGCCCCGGCCAGCAAAATCACATTTTCCCGCACAAACGCGCCGTGCCGCACCACCGCTCCCGGCCCAATGTACGCCGGGCCATGCACATACGCCCCCGGCTCAATCCGCGCTTCCTCCGCAATGTAAATCGGCCGTTCACTCAAATACGCGCCGGGCATCACCTCGCCCAAAATTGTCTGCTCATTCCCCACCAGCCGGATAACGTGCGCCTCAATCTGCCCGATTGCCTGCCAAACGTACTCGCAGTTGTCGAAGAATACGGCCGTAGCCTCATCACTCAAATCAAAAAAATCTGCCGGACTTAACATCTAATCCTCTCCATTTTCCAAATTAATTCCACCTGCCAGAGTAAACCAATTGCCGTTAGGACAAACTTATCATCTATTCACTTGATCTTCACCCACTTTTCCCGCATTCTAATTAGTGGGGACGTTTATGATAATATACGATACATTCGTCCTTGCCCATCATAGCGCGGTAAACCGCAACGTGACAGAGTGGCAAAGTTACCCTGCAACTTTGCCGCCTGATAACAAGTAGTATCCTATGCACAATCAATCCCCCAAAACCGCTTCTTTTCAGGAAGAGATCAGCCACATAGAAACCAGCATTGCTGCGCTGGAAGCCAACCGTTCCCTGCTGGGCGATCTGGTGGCGGATACGGCGCTGGAACTGCTGCGGGAACGTCTGGCAACCCTCATCCAGCCAGACCAGGCCCCGGACGAACGAAAGCGCGTCACCGTCCTCTTTGCCGACGTGGTGGGCTACACTGCTCTCAGCGAAAACCTGGACCCGGAAGACGTGGCCGACATTATGAACCGGCTCTTTGCAGCGGTCACCGTAGAAATCCATCGCTACGGCGGCACGGTAGACAAATACAGCGGGGATGCGGTGATGGCCCTCTTCGGCGCGCCCCAGGCGTTGGAAAATCACGAAGAAATGGCCGTCCGCGCTGCCCTGGCCATGCAGCAGGCCATCCGCCAATTCAGCGCCGCGTTGGCGGCGGAACGAGGCTTCAGTGTGCAAATGCGTATCGGCCTGAACACGGGAGAAGTGCTGGCCGGATTGGTCGGCGGGCTGAACACGCGCAGCTATACGGTGATGGGGGATACGGTCAATCTGGCTGCCCGCCTGGAAAGCGCCGCACCGGTAGGCCGCATTCTGGCCAGCGGCCACACTGCGCAGGATTTATCGGCGATTTTTGATTTTGAACCGCCGCAACAAATTACGGTCAAGGGCAAATCGGAACCGATTACTGTTTATCTGGTGGTCGGGGAAAAGGCGGAACGGGGCCGGGTGCGGGGCATCTCCGGCCTGCACGCGCCAATGGTGGGCCGGGACGCAGAGTTTGCCCGACTGCAAGCCCATTTCCAGGAAACGGTGGCGGAAAAAGTGTGGCGGGCTACGGCCGTTACCGGCAGCGCAGGCATCGGTAAATCCCGTTTGCAGCGGGAATTTACCGCCTGGGTAACGCAAACGTTCCCGGAGACGCGCATTTTGGCTGCCCGCTGCTACACGCACACCCGCACCACACCTTACTATTTTATTGCCGGGCTGATGCGCAGTTTGTTCAATTTGAGCGTAGATATGCCGGTGGATACGGCCGTCACCCAAATCAGCCAAACCCTGCGCCAGTTTACCCCCAACCTGGACGAGACCGAACTGGCCTACCAGTTAGGCTCGCTGGCTTCCGTCCTGGGGCTGACCATCCCCAATGACCCGATGACCCATCTGGCCCCGGAACAGCGGCGCGACCGCACTTTCCTGTCATTGGAACGAATTTTACTGGCGGCAGCGGGGGGACGGCCGTTGCTCCTCCTCATTGACGACCTGCACTGGGCCGACGCCCTCTCCCTGGACTTTCTGGAGCGTCTCTTACAACTCATCCAGCAAGGGCAAACGGCCGGCCACGCCGCCCACTTCTTTATCCTCAGCCGCCCTGCCGAAAACCCGGAGAGCGCCCTGAGTCGGGTTCTCACCCAACTCAACCAGCCGCCGCATTGCACCTACACACTCACCGCCCTGGACAGCGACCAATCAGAGCAACTGGTAGCCGCCCTGCTGGATCAGCAAATTCCGCCCGCACTGCAGCAACTCATCCAGGAACACGCCCAGGGCAATCCCTTCTACGTCGAAGAAATCCTGCGTTCTTTCATCGAAGATGGCACACTGGAACGGAACGGAGGCGACCAATGGCGCGTGACCCGCCCCGTGGCCGACGTGAAGATTCCCGGCACGGTGCAGGACATCATCGCGGCCCGCCTGGATCGCCTGCCCCCGGAAAACAAACGCATCACCCAGCGCGCCGCCATTATCGGCCGTACCTTCTGGCAGCAGCTGCTCACCCGGATTACCGATATTGCCTCCGTAGAACCCACCCTCATGCTCCTGGAACTACGCCAACTGGCCGAGCGCATGAACCAATCCCAACTGGCTGAGGATTGGGAATGGGTCTTCCATCACGTTCTCATTCAGGAAGTGGCCTACAGCGCCGTCCCCAAAGCCACCCGCCGGGACATTCACCAACAGGTGGCCCAGGCTTTGGAAGAACAGCTTAACGACAACACCGGCTTCCTCCTGCCTCTCATCGCTTTCCATTACGAGGAGGGCAACCTGCCGGAAAAAGCCCTCGAATATCTGCAAAAATCGGCGGAGCAGGCGGCCGGCCAATATGCCAATGAAGACGCGATTGCTTATTACGGCCGTGCCCTGGCCCTGCTGGATGATTTAGCCACCGAAACCCCGCTTACCCCTGACCAACAAGAGCAGCAATACGCCCTTCTTCTGGGCCGCATCAACGTCTACCACCTGACCGGCCGCCGGAACGAGCAGTTGACCGACCTGGAACGGCTGCAAAACCTGACGGAAACACTGGCAAAAACAGAATATCAGGCAGAAGCAGCTCTGCGCTTTGCGGATTATTACCATGCGATCAGTGATTATCCTACGGCCGTACAATTCGCTCAAAAAGCCATCGCCTACGCTGAAACGGTCGATCTTATCTCCCCAAAAATAGAGGGGATGAGCGCCTGGGCCAGAAGCCTGATCTTCCAGGGAGAATTAGAGGATGCCCTACAAATGGCCGAAAAAACACGCGCCTTGGCCTGTGACGCACACGATTCTGATCACGAATCTGCTGCCTTATCCCATATTGGTATTATTCACTACTATCGAGATGAGTATCAACCAGCGCAAACAGCCTACGAAGCAGCACTTGCCATTGCTCGCCAATCCAGAAATTTGCAAAATCAAGCAGCCTGCCTGACCAATTTGGTTAGTGCTACATATAAGTCAGGTGATTTAAGCCAAGCTTTGTTTTATGCGGAAGAAGCATTAAAAATTTCACGATTGATTGGGGCAAAGTCTACAGAGGTATCTACCCTCGTCAATCTTGGCGTCACTCATCATGGATTGGGTAATTATGCCACCGCTCAAAAATACTTTATACACTCTTTACACTTATCACAAACTTTACAAGATCGTTTTAATGAGTCATTATCTGCAAACAACCTGGGCCTAGTTTTTTATGACTCGGGTGATTACAAACGTGCCGATAAATATGCTCGAACGGCCGTACAAATTGATCGTTCAATTGGTGACCGAATAGGGCAAGGGTATAGTCTGACAACATTAGCCCGTATACTAGAGGCCACACACCAATGGGAAGAAGCGGTGCTGCGACATCGAGAAGCAATAGACATCCGCCAGGATACAGAACAAGATGCAGCTATAACAGATAATCTGGCGTGTCTGGCGAACATAACCTGGCAACAAGGGCAACTTGACGCAGCACTCACCTACATACAAAAAGTATTAAATCAGCTAGAGAAATACGGAATAGGCGGTGTGGAGTATCCTCTTAGAGTGTACCTCATCTGCACCGAACTGTTGGCTGCTACCGGAAATGTAGCTGAAGCAAAGCGCATTCTGAAATCAGCTTACCAGCTGCTGCAAGAACGAGCAAACCATATCAGCGATGAAGAAGCCCGCCAATCTTTCTTGCAAAATGTCCCTCACCATCAAAAAATCATAGCTTTGTACACAAAAAGGTGACAGCTACCTTTCAAGCAACGGCCACCTAAAAATCACTCACCTCTTAGCACCTTTTGCTTGTCCCTATTTTGTCAAATACCTACAACAGAAAATCTACTGAAATGGCAAACCTGGACAGTAAAGGTGTTGTTAACAAAGTCACGGTCATAGAGAAAGGCAGGGCTGCAACTTGTGACGGCATCTTGCCACATTTGTGTTTCCGGGTCCCAAAAGTACAGGTAAAGCTGATCTTCCGTGATACCGGGAGGCAAGTTGGTATCATCGTAGTAGATGGTGACGGAGATGGGGGTGTTGAAGAAGAAGCTGGTTGTTTCCGCCGGGGCTTGCGGCGCGGCAGATTCCAGACCAAATACGTTTTGCCCGTTTCCCAGCCCGCTGCCGCTACTTTTTGTGATCAGAGGCAGATAAACAAACTCGTCAAACGCATCCAGATCAAAGGCAATACCGGCGTAGGTAAGCGCATTACCGCTTAGCGGTCCCCCACTGTTCAGCGGATAGCCTGGCCCGCCCGCCGGCCGGTACCAGATATTCGTTGTCCGGGAAACAGCGCCGCCAGGGACCAAAATTTGTGTGGTCAAACCCATCGGGCCAGAGTAATTTAACTGACCGCCGTTGACAGGATCAGCCAGGGTCGTTTGGGCCGGAGCCTCGCCCCACTCAATAAAATCAAACAACATACTGCTGGCGTCAATCGAGCCGGTATTGTTAACGCCAAAGCGCACGATAATATCCTGCCCGGCAAAGGGAGAAACATCCACAGAACCGTGCAACCAACCTTTGTCCACTACATCTTTGTCAAAGGTAATTGATTTCCCCGGATACACTATCAGGGTATTCCCGGGATCAATAAATTCAACGTAAGCAGAATCTTCCGTCGGCAGAAAGGCGGCGTCGGTATGCGCAGCAAACCAGAAGGAGAGGCCGGACACGTCAGGCGGTACGGAAAGAAGCTGCTCGGCATAATTGCTGCGCACCGGGCTGAAATTGCCGCTTTGCCCGTTATCACAATAGCTGCCGGCCAGAAAGGTCTGCACTCCGTCATAAGCCGGTAACCCGGAAAGAGCGCTCCAGTCTCCAATAGCGGAAAAAGAAGGGTTGCAAGACGGCACAGTCAAATCGCCTTCAGTCCATAAAGAAGGCCCGCCTTCAAAGCTGCCGTCGGGGATGAGTCCGGTTACGGCCGTAATCCCTACAGCCCCCGCCCCGGAACTACTTTGTGGCCAAACGGGCACGGCCGTCAACACCCAGCCCAAAGCAACCAGCCCAGCAAACACCAATCCCAGGACAACAAATAGTCTCGTTTGATCTTCTTTTATCATGACACACCTCCAGTTCACACAGGGCCGTAAAAGATAATGTCTGACCAACGGCCGTTCCCAACAAGGCCCACAGTACAAACTGACCGTCTTCTTGTCAATTACCTATTTTACACGGCCGTTCCTCCGGCAAAAAAAAAAGAGTTGACGTCGCCATCAACTCCTCTCTGCCGCCAATTCAAGAACAGCTACTCAGGGCATGGTTCAACAACAAACCGAATGGCAGTTCGTTCCTGACCATCAATATCAATTTCGACGAAAGACGGCACACAAACAATAGCTACCCCTTCCTCCGCCATATATCCCTTCGCTATAATAATTGCCTTAACCGCCTGGTTTACCGCGCCGGCGCCAATTGCCTGGACTTCGGCTCGATTCACCTCGCGCATTACTCCGGCAATGGCGCCAGCGACAGCAGCAGTACGTGAGCGTGCAGAAACTTTGATAACATTCATCTAGGGCCTCCAAGCGTATCAATGGTGTAACAAGGACAAGGTATCCTAGAGAGGCTATGCTCAGGATGATTAGATTCTAGTCAATTACGGCCATTATTGTCAAGTTGATCACCAGAATCAAAGAAAATCGGCTGTCTAATCGGCAAAAACCGGCGTAAAATGAGGAATACCCCTATATACGGCGCAGAAATAAGTGTGCCTTCCCTGGCTCAATGGTAAAAAGACGGCCGTTTCTGTGGAAAAGACGGCCGTAGCTGTGGATAACTGTGGACAATTGTGGAGAACTTTTTCAGACATACGTTCTAAAAATCTACCAGGACTCCCATATATAGGGGTGACTATTTAGCCAGACACATATCTTCCAAACGGGAAAAACGGCCGTTTGCCCCCATTTCCGTGTTATTCAGTGACCTATCCCCAGCTTCTCCCCAACCAGGAGACGACGGCAAAAATTATTTCAAGGAAACATATACGGGCGGCCAAACATTCACACGCATATACAGGGGGTACGCCTGTGTTCTCCACATATCCCCAGCCCCTACTAAGACTACTAAAAAGAATAATCATCTATAAAGAAACCTTGAATAACTTTATAAAAAAGATAGCATTCACCCATTATGATGTCTTTGCCCGAAATTCTGGCCGGCTTACGTCTCAACCCTGATTTTATGGGCAATGTCGTTGCCTGGGAACGTTTGCCCGCAGCCGCACCCCAACCAGGCAGTCTGTCCTGGGCCTTGTCACCGGGTCTCACGCAGGCATTGGCCGCGCGGGGGATTGACTCGTTATTTTCGCATCAAACAGCCGCTATCACGGCCGTAGCCCAGGGGCGCCACGTCGTCACCGCCACCGCGACTGCCTCCGGCAAATCCCTCAGCTACACCATTCCCGTCTTGCAACGTATCTTGGAACGGCCGTCCGCCCGCGCCCTCTACCTCTTTCCCACCAAAGCCCTGGCCCACGACCAACTGGCCGAAACCAACGCCCTCATTCGCGCCGGAAACCTGCCTGTTGCCGCGCATGGCTACGATGGCGACACGCCGCGCGGCCAGCGAAGTAAGGTGCGCCAGGCAGACGGCATCCTCATCACCAATCCCGATATGCTGCACGCCGGGATTTTGCCCTACCACACAAGCTGGCGCAGCCTGTTCAGCAACCTGGATTTTGTCGTCCTGGATGAGATTCACGCCTATCGCGGTATTTTTGGCAGCCACGTAGCCAACGTCCTGCGCCGTTTACAGCGGTTATGCGCCTTCTATGGCAGCGATCCTCAGTTTATCTGCTGTTCCGCCACCATCGCCAACCCCAAAGAACACGCGGAACGGTTGGTGGAACGGCCGTTTACCCTCATAGACGAAGCCCAAAATGGCGCGCCGCGCGGCGAAAAGCAGTTCATCCTCTACAACCCGCCCATCGTGGATGAGGAACTGGGCTTGCGTGGCAGTTCCATCCTGGCGGCGCGGGATGCGGCCCTGGCTTTTCTGGCAGAGGGCGTGCAAACCATCGTTTTTGCCCGCGCCCGGCAGACGGTGGAACTGCTGCTGGCCTATTTGCGGGATGAATTGGCTTATGTGGGGAAGGCGGAGACGGCCGTAACCGGCTACCGCGGCGGCTACCTGCCCCTGGAACGGCGCGAAATTGAACAGGGGCTGCGTTCCGGCGATGTGCGCGGTGTGGTAGCCACCAACGCCCTGGAACTGGGCATTGACATCGGCCAACTGGACGCTGCCATCATCACCGGCTATCCCGGCTCCATTGCTTCTGTCTGGCAGCAGGCGGGTCGGGCGGGGCGCCGCGCCGGGCTGTCCGTCTCCATTCTCATTGCCAGTAACAATCCGTTAGACCAATACATCTGCAATCACCCGCGCTACCTGTTCGGCCAATCCCCGGAACACGCCTTGATCAACCCCGACAATCTGCGCATCATGGTTAAACACCTGCTTTGTGCCGCCTACGAACTACCTTTTAAGGAGGGAGAGGCTTACGGCCGTTACGGAACCGTAGACCCGCTGCTGGACATATTGACCGAAGAAGGCGTCCTGCACCAGACCCGGCGGCAGTATCATTGGCTGGGCGACGCGCCCCCGGCGACGGCCGTTTCCCTGCGCACCAGCGGCGACGATACCGTTCTCATCCAGGCCGTCGAATCCCCCGGCGACCCGCCCCGCATCATTGGCGAGGTGGATTTGGACACCGCCCCGGTGATGGTGTACGAAGGGGCGATTTACATGCACCAGGCCCGCACCTATCTGGTGGAGGCGCTGGATTGGGACGGCCGTATCGCTACCGTGCGCCCCGTCGAAGTGGATTATTACACCCGCGCCAGCGTGGGCAGCCGCATCCAGGAACTCTTGCCGGAAGAAGAAGCGGCCGATGGCGGATTGCAGCGGGCTTACGGCGATGTGACCGTCGTCACCAAAGCAACCGGCTACCGTAAAATCAAGCGATACTCCCACGAGACACTGGGTTACGGCGAGATTGATTTGCCGGAACTGGTGCTCCACACCAGCGGCTACTGGCTCATCTTCAGCGAAAATCTGGCGGAGACGCTGTACGATGCCGGTATCCTGGCCCGACCCAACGATTACGGTCCTAACTGGCAGGCTGTGCGCCAGCAAGTTTTGGCTCGCGACAACCAGCGCTGCCGCACGTGCGGGGCTGAGGCGAAACCGGGGCAGGGTTTACACGTGCATCATATACGGCCGTTCCGCGACTTCCACTACGTCCCCGGCCAAAACGAAAATTATCGGCAGGCCAACCAACTGGAAAATCTGGTCACGCTCTGCCCTTCTTGCCACCGCCAGGCCGAAGCCGGACAGCGCACCCGTTCCGCCCTGGGCGGCTTTGCCTACGTTTTACGCAATCTGGCCCCCCTCTACCTGATGTGCGATCCCGGCGACATCGAAGTGGTGGCCGAAAGCCGCAGCCCGCTCACCCAGGCCCCCACCATCGTCGTCTACGAGAGCGTGGCGGCCGGCGTCGGCTTCAGCCAGCGTCTTTTTGCCCTGCACGACCAACTCCTGCCCGCCGCCCTGGAACTGGTTACTGACTGCCGCTGCCGCGACGGCTGCCCCGCCTGCGTCGGTCCACCCGGCGAAATCGGGCCGAATACCAAAGCCGTAACCCGGCAGTTGCTGAAGATCGTGATGCGTGTGGCGTGATGCGTGATAAAATAGCGCACAATTTACGAATCACGCATCACGAATCACGCATCAGGGAGACACGTTATGAATTATACCGATTGGGAGAAAGAAGTTTCACTCACGTTGAAAGAAGATGCTTTGTGGCGGGTACAGGCTTACCGGTTGGGGTTGTTTGCTGCCGATATTGGCTGGCCTGACGTGACAAAGTTGGATAAAGACAGGCGTACCAGAAGATTGTCTGATCAATTGTATCGGGCGTTGGGGTCAGTCAGCGCTAATATTGCGGAAGGATACAGTCGCGGGTCGCGGAAAGATCAGGCGCGGTTTTATGAGTACGCTTTGGGATCGGCGCGTGAGAGCCGGGATTGGTATTTCAAGGGAAGGCACGTGCTGGGGATGGCTGTTGCAGAACACCGGATGCAGTTGATGACCCAGATTATTCGCTTGCTGCTAACCACAATACCACAGCACAGACGTCAGGTTATCCGGGAAGAAACAGCGCCTTATCAAGTATCCCCATCCCCCATAACTGACCTGGCCTTATTACTGGAAAATATTCCCTTCTAAATAACAATACCCCCCATCATGCCTCACGAATCACGCATCACGAATCACGTATTACGCATCATTGATTTTGGCGGGGAAGGGCCGTTGCTGCATTTTGCCCACGCGAATGCGTACCCGCCGGGTTGTTACCGGCAGTTTCTGGAGCTGTTGACGCCCCGGTTTCACGTGGTGGCGATGGAGCAACGGCCGTTATGGGCCAACGCCGATCCCACAGAACTAACCGACTGGGAATTACTGGCCGGAGACATGATCTGCTTGTTTGACGAGCAGGGCTGGCGGCAGGTTATTGGGGTGGGGCATTCTCTGGGAGCGGTGGCAACGATGCGCACGGCCGTTAGCCGGCCTGAACTGTTCCGCACCCTGGTCATGGTAGAGCCGGTCTTTTTGCTGCCGATGTTGCTGGAAATGGCGGCTGCCTATCCTGACGTCATCTACCAAGTGCCGGTGGTACAAAGCGCCCTGCGTCGCCGCCATCAATTTGAGTCGAGAGAGTACGCTTTTAACCACTGGCGGCGTAAACCAGTTTTTCAACGCTGGTCGGATGAAACCTTGCTGGATTATGTCAATAGTGCCCTGATTCCTGATGCCCAAAATGGTGGTTTTCGCCTGGCGTACCCCCGAGAATGGGAGACACGCATTTATGCCCATCCGCCGCAGTGGGTGTGGGACGTACTGCCCCAGGTCACGCAGCCCACCCTGGGCATTCGCGGTGCGGAAACGGATACGATTGTACCGGAAGCGTGGCAGTTGTGGCAGGAAAAACAGCCCCAAGCTACTTTTGTGGAGGTGGCGGACGCGGGGCACATGCTGCTCATGGAACGGCCGTCCGCCGCCGCTCAAATCATCCTGGAGTATCTGGCGGCCGTATGACCCCTTTAACCGTCACCTCCTGCCAGGCCCCCAACGCCGAACCGTTTGCGCAGGCCGTCGCCGCCTGGCTGGGTCAGCAGCTTGGCCGGTCTGCCCGATACGTTAACGGCATTCCCTGGCAGGAGCGGGAGCGGCTACTGTACGCCGGCGTGGTGGATGTAGGCTGGATTTGTGGCTTACCCTATGCCTGGCAGGCGGACTCGCTCCGGCCGTCGCTGGAACTGCTGGCGGCCCCCGTGCGGCAGGGAGCGCGTTATCGGGACAAACCGGTTTATTTTTCCGACGTGGTGGTGCGCCGGGACAGCTCTTTCTGCCGTTTTGTTGATTTGCGCGGGGCCAGTTGGGCTTACAATGAACGCTGCTCTCATTCCGGGTATAACGTTACCCGGTATCAACTGGCGCAGTTGGGGGAGTACGGCCGTTACTTTGGCCGCGTAGTGGAAGCCGGGTCGCATCAAAACGCCTTGCAGATGATCCTGCGCGGTGAGATTGACGCTTCGGCGATTGACAGTACGGTGCTGGAGACAGAATTGGCGGTACGGCCGTCCCTGGCCGCGCAGATTCGGGTGATAGACAGCTTTGGCCCCAGCCCCGCGCCTCCGTGGGTGATTTCCTGCCGTGTTTCGGCCCCGCTGCGCCGGGAAATCCGGGCTGTTCTGACCGGAATGCACCACGATCCGGCCGGGCAAGCCATCCTGTCTGCCGCGCGGGTGGCCCGTTTCGCCCGAGTCCACGATGCCGATTACGATCCCATCCGCCGTATGGATGCCTTGGCCCAATTGGTGCGGCTTAAATGAAAAAGGCCATGCGCTGCCGCATGACCTTTTTTATAACTTGGTAGCTTAATCTAAGTAAGCGTCTAAAAATTACTTCCCGTTTTGGTTGGTAGTAACCGCTTTAGCGGTCTGGACGACTAAAGTCGTTACTACGAACTAATTTCTGGACAATTACTAAGCGCGACGTAGCAGAATGACCCCGGCTCCGGCTAACAGCACCAAAACCACGGCAATCCCCAAGACGATGAGGCCGATATTAGCCATAATGCCGCCGCTGTTAGAGGAAGCATTTGCTTCTTCTGTGGGTGTTTCTGTATCGGAGACTGCTACAGCAGTGTCCCCTTCCGCGGCCGCATCAGACGTCCCTACCATTGCTACCTCAGCCGCACCTTCCTGAACGCCAAAAGCTACCGGAACCATTACCCCGTTTGTGATGGCTAATGCCCAGGTGTCTGGCGTAGTGGCCCGGTAATTGGCCGGGGGGAAGACCTGAATTTCATAAGCGCCGCCTTCCAGATTGTCAATACAATGCGGTTCGCTGACGCCGTCGGTAATGTACGTTGTAACTGTATTTCCGGCGCGGAACAGGGTAACGGCCGCATCAGGCAGAAGTGGTTCGTCATTATCATACAGTTCGTTACCGTTGATGTCCTCGTAGACTTGCAGGCACACGCCGCCGCTGGTGGATTCTATGACTGTTTCTTCTGCCGGTGTATCGCTGGCTTCCGGCGTGGCCGTAGCTTCTGCCTCGGCTGGCGCTGCCCCTTCCACGACAATGGCTTCCCCTTCTGTCGTTTCGCCTTCGGGAGTAGCTTCTGATTCTGCTGCTGTTGCTGCATTGGCAGCGGCATTCGGGTCCGGCTCTTTAATGATCAATTCCTGCCCGGCAGAAATAAAGGCCGGGTTATTATTCAATTCCATGATAACCGGCAGGGCTTCTTCGGCCGTCATCCCCAAAGCCGGGGCATATTCAATGGCAATAGACCAGAACGTGTCGCCGGCCCCGACTATATGGACGATTGAGCCATCAGCCCGTGGGGTGGGTGTGGGTAAGGGTGTAGACGTGGGCAAAGGGGTACCGGCCGGCGCAGCCACACCACCACCACCGCCACTGCCAGAACCACCGGAGCTAACGACACCTTCTTTCTGATCGAGGGCAAACAAACCCACACCATCCATGAAGAAACCATTGTTGGACCAGGGGTAATTGGAACCCATTTCAATGAAGATAGTCATATTTGGTTCCGTGGCTACAAAATCCCAGATAAAGATAGGCATTGCCTGATAAAATGGATTGACATTCTCAGCTGTCCAGTAGGGACTGTAATTGATTTGCGATCCGTCTAGCCAGGGTGCGCCTAATTTACCGGCCCCGAAGCGGACAAACCCGGAATCATTGCGGTAGGGCGGTACTTTTTGCCCGTTTTCGTATTTTTCTACAAGATCGATAAAGATGGGGGCGACAATACGATATTTACGGCCTACTTCCAAACCGGAGACATCCTGAGAAAGGGCAGCATAAACGGGAGACCAGCTTTTGAAAATTTTCAGCGTATAACTACCGTCTCTGAAAAAGACGGCTCGTTCATTTTCCGGGGCATCCATGATGTTCCAGACGACTGTTTCCGGGCGATAAGCCACGTTATCGCCTGATCCGGCAAAGGTTACGCCATCCAGCCAGTGCATCCGCCATCCGTTAGGCACGGCAATTTGCGGGATGCCATCCTGATTGTAGTAGCCATCTTCCCAGCCCGGGTTCTGGAATAAATTTCCAGAGATGATTTCCTGAGCCACTGCTTTATTCTGATTGAAAAGCAGCAAGCCTGTAAACAAAGCTGCCACAAACAGCAATGCTGTGATTTTTGCTTTCATTGATGAAACCTCCACACGGCGTTCCTCTTCCAGTACTTGCCTGTTAACTTTAATCGTTGCCTTGATGCAGGATAGTGCAACGCACAAAAATATAGCGCAATGCTGAATTGCGCCATAAATAAGCAGAAATTTTAGCATACCGCTAATAAATCAACAATTTGACATAATCATCTATTAGAGAGTGTAAGCGATGTATTTGACGTTTCGTGGCGTTTTTATTTCTGGCGTGGAGATGGCTCTGTCAGCTAATTTTTCATATTCTTCTACCGGAGCGCAGGCAAACCATTCCCGTTGCAAGTTGTGTTCGTTGTCGGTGAAGATGAAGCGCACGTTGATCAGTCCCGTGGGACAATTGCCCCGGCAGCTAAACAGGCCTTTGTTGTCTATGACCAGGCAACTGGGCAGGTAGGTGTGATCGTTAAGAAACTGGTTAAACTCTTCTGCGGTGGTGCGACTAAAGCCGCCACTACGAACCTGTTAAATAACGGATGACAGGACATTAGTCGGCTTGTTGTAAGAGATGACAGGTATAATAAACGACGATGGATAGTAACGAACCTGATTTCTGGCATCAAATGTATGAAGACGGCCGTGCCCGCTAGGACCTGGGACAGGAAACGCCGGTGTTTGTCCGGCTGGCTCAATCGGGGCAGTTGCCGCCGGGCAAGATGCTGGTGTTGGGGGCGGGGCGAGGCTATGATGCCCGGCTGCTGAGACCGGGCGGCCTGCTCATCATGCTGGCCTTTCCCATTGGCAGGTGGGGCGGCAGCCCGCCCTACACCGTACAGCCGGACGCCATCATCGAACTATACTCTGAACATGGGTTCAGTCTGGCGTATCGGGAAATACCAGATGATGCTGTGCCGGCGCGGCGCGGTGTGGAGGAGCTGCTGCTGTTGCAAAAGGGGGGGTGAGGGAGTGGAGCGGTTTACGGCCGTTGGCTTCCAGTCCCAGACAAACGGTCCCCCGCCACTTGCCTGCCCGATTGGTTAGTCAGCAAGTAACAGTTGGCTTGTGCCAGAAAGTTTAATTGTGCGTGCAATAATTGCGCAGACAATTATTCCAAACCAAACTATTGACAGTTTCTATTTACTTTTGTACACTACGTTTAGTTTGAACTAAACGTTATTGACGGAGTGAACAATATGAATGACGAATTGACCGAAGCCAGGGAACATTTTATCCAGGGAATGAGCCGGATCAGCCATTTTTGGGGCTTTCCCAAGGCGATGGGGGCGATTTACGGGGCAGTGTATCTATCGCCGGAGCCGCTGTCGCTGGATGATCTGGTGGCGCAGGTGGGCGTAACAAAGGGGTCTGTCAGCACCAACGTGCGCACGCTGGAGCGGTTGGGCATGGTGCACAGGCGGGTGCAGTTGGGCGACCGCAAGGATTATTACGTGGCGGAGACGGACTTCTGGAAAGTGGTGCGTGGTGTGCTGCGAGAGCGGGAGCAGAATGAGTTTGCTCAGGCGTTGAATACGGTGCAGGAGAGTAAAGAGATAGTGGCGACGGTGGATACGGCCGGAGCCGCCCCCGAAGACGCCGAATTAGCCCGGTTTTACCAGGAACGGATGCAAAACATGCAAAACTTCTTCAACACCCTGGACAATCTGGTGTCCACCCTCATCGCTCTGGATGAACTGCGGTCGGGCACAATTCAACGCTTGTTTAACCGGACAACGAATGCATCGTCCTGAAAAATGAGATAACAGGAGGTTGGGTAATGTTTATTGGTACATATCTTTGTGCTACAAGCCTCATCTTCTTCTTGATTCTGGTGGGGCTAATCATTTTTGTAAAACCGAATATGTCCCAGATAGCCCGATATTTTTTGGGGACGGTTTTTCTGTCGAGTTTGGGGCTGACACTATTTATCATTCTCTCCAGTTGGACAGGCATATTCTCCTTCGGAGTAACAAGTAGTTACCGCATTCCTCAAGATTATATTGAGAGTGGCGCTGTCGGCTGGGTGATTCTGGTGTGGGGAATACTGGGCATTCTTTCTCCGGCTCTGAGTGCAATTTGGATAGTAAATAAACAAGGAAGGATCACATGACGAAAAAGAATATACAGGCAGTTACCGGCGCTTTTGGTTATTCGGGGCAGTATATTGCCCGGCGGTTGTTGGTGCGAGGTGAGCGGGTGCTCACGTTGACGAATTCAACGGATCGGGAAAATTTGTTTAACGGCCGTATCCCTGCTTACCCCTTCAACTTTGACAATCCAGACAAACTGGTTGAATCATTACAAGGCGTTGCAGTTCTCTATAACACCTACTGGGTGCGCTTCAATCACAAGCAGTTCAAACACGCCGACGCGGTGCAAAATACGCTGACCCTGTTTGCGGCGGCTAAAGCGGCTGGGGTGGAGCGCGTGGTTCACGTCAGCATCACCAATCCGTCGCTGGATTCGCCGCTGGAGTATTTTCAGGGGAAAGCGGTGTTGGAACAAGCGTTGCTCGAGTCCGGCCTCTCTTACGCCATCCTGCGCCCGACTGTATTGTTTGGCAAGGAGGATATTCTCATCAACAACATTGCCTGGCTGCTGCGCAAACTCCCGGTTTTTGGCGTGTTTGGTGACGGGCAGTATCGTTTACAACCGATCTACGTGGACGATCTGGCCCAAATTGCCGTGGCGCAGGGACAAAGCCGGGAGAATGTTAGCCTGAACGCCATTGGTCCGGAAACGTTTACTTACCGGGAACTGGCGCAAACGCTGGGAGAAATCATTGGCAAGAAACGGCCGATTGTTTCTATCCCGCCCACATTAGGTTACTGGGCCGGCAAAGTGATGGGTTGGTTGGTGGACGACGTAATCATCACCCGCGAGGAAATTGAAGGGCTGATGGCCGATTTGCTGTACGTGGAGACGCCGCCTACCGGTCAGACCCGCCTGACAGAATGGGCGCGGGCACACGCCGGCAGCCTGGGCCGCCATTACACCAGCGAACTGGCGCGGCGGCGGGACCGGCAGATGGCGTATGCTTCAAATTAGTCTGATTTTCCGGGAAAATAGATTTCCAGGGTGGTCAGGATGAGGGCGTCTGCGCCGTCAGGGGTGATGAGACGGGGGCTGCCAGGCTGGTACATGCCGGCCGTAAGCGTGTAGACGCCGGGGGACAAATCGGCGGGCAGGGTGAGTTGCTGGCTGTCTATGACGTATTCGCCGGGCAGCCAGCCGGTAGTGGGGCGCGTCCAGTTGGCCGGAATACTGTCTGATTGGGCGACGATGCCTCCGTCTGGCCCCAACAGGTGGACAAAGACGCGGTAGCTTTCGGCCATCTCCGTCTCGCCCCGCCAGACGAGTTCGACAGTGAGGGGCTGGCCGGGAGTGAGCGCGTCCGGCGTGAGGGTGAAGCCGGTGAGGGTAACTTGCTCGCCCAATGTGACGCCGCTAGGCACGGCCGTATCCGGTTCCTCCATCAGACGGGGTGGTGAACTGACGGCCAGATTGCCCCACACGGCCGTTTCCCCATCCGGCAGCGTAATTTGCCAGGTATACGCGCCGTCCGCCAGGGCAACAGGGAGACGCAGGAGGTGCTGGCTGCGCCACAATCCAGGGCCGTTGTCCGGCAGGCTGAGGGGCCAGGTACGGGCCGGTTGGCCGTCTTGCAGGAGGGAGAGGGTGACGGCCGTTTCTCCGTCAACGTCCTTCTCCCAGAATAATGTGAGCAGGACGGGATCGCCAGGGACGGCCGTATCCCGGTCCACATTGGCTCCCTGCACTGCCACACCACGGCTACCGGCCGAAAGGAGGAACTGCGGCGTCAGGTCATCAATCGTCCAGGGCTGGTCGGGCGGCGTCACCTCGATTTGGCCGATTTCCAGCCAGGGGCCGATAGCTTGCGCCCCGTCGTAAAAGGTGAGCGGCGTCAGGGTTTCTTCGTCAAAAAGGGATAGCCGGAGTGTGTATTGTCCCGGCGGTGTACCGGGGAATAAATCTACAAAGTAGGCGGTTTGGGCGTACTGCTCCAGCGGCCATTCCGGGGTAGGCGGGGCGGGGCGCAGCCAGCGATAGTGGCGCAGGCCGGGGTCTGACCAGTGCAGACCGTCTTCATCTACCAGTGTGAGGCCGACGCGGTACGGCCGTGAGGCGGGAACCAGCGTCTGCCAGTAAAGAAAGGCGGCCAGCGGCTCGTCGGCGGGCAGGGCGGCAGGGAAGTTGTCGTAGCCCAGCAGGCGGATTTGGGCCGGGTTGGCCGGGTCGCCCAAGGTAAGCGGGGCGGGGTTGTTTACCTGATTTAGATTGCCGTTTTCCAGCCGGGTCTGGCGCGGCCACCAATTGCCGGAATCGGCCAGAAGCAGTTTGCCGCTGAGGAGGACGATACCCAATCCGGCCAGGGCGATGGCCCAGTTGTGCCACTCTTTGGCCGGGGTGGGTTGGGGGATGGTCTCAGTTTTGGACTGGCGCAGGGTGACGACGATGAGGGCGATGAGGCTGGCCAGGGAGAGGAGATCGGCCAGGAGGCGCAGCGGGGTTTCGCCAAATGTGACCTGGATGGTGTGACGGCCGTCTGGTACAGGAAAGGTGATCAATCCGTCCGGTTCAGAGGGGGTGATTTCGACCGGTTCGCCATCTACCGTGACGCGCCAGCCGGGGAAGTAGAAGGCGCGGTAGCGGGCGGTGAAGGGGACGGCCGTTTCCAGTTCGATTTTGGCGCGGAGGGGGGCGTATTCGGCTTGAATGAGGCGCGCTCCGGCCGGCAGGTCTGCCTGAGCCAGCCGGTTTTCCCATATGGGTAATTCAGTTTCATCCTGGGGCAGGCGGGAGACGGTGACGGGCAGTAGTTCCCGGCTGGCAGTGGTACCCAGGGTGCGGGTGTCTTGTTCCCACTGCACCATCCCCGCGATGGTGGTGTCGGCCGGGGCGGAGCAATGGTTGGGATAGAGCCAGCCCCAGTGGGTGATGGAGAGGAGGGCGAGGAGGAGCAGGGGAGCAAGGGAGCGGAGGAGCG
>JALUPA010000442.1 GCA_027054335.1 Ardenticatenaceae bacterium | reverse complement strand
GGTCAGCAGGCCGCTGAAGTATTTGAATCTCTGTTTAAAAAACAGATGCCCATGCCCATTCTTACCGGATGAAACACATATTGACCTATCTGTCAAGCACTAAATTCACAACACTCGAGTGAATAAAAAGAAACGGCAGTTCAAATTGGGAGATTCTGTCCGGTTCAAGGATGGGCAGGTAGACGAGGATTCAGGTACAGATATAAGCGGTTGGCAGGGGCGGATTACAGAAATTGACGACAGATGCCAGTTATTTTTAGTAGCGTTTGACAGCGTTACCCTGAAAAGTATGAGTCGTGAATACCTGGAAGATTGCGAGGAAAAGGGATTGCACTGGTCAATGTATTACATTGGCTTTGATGACGTGGAACCGGCCGAACCGCGCGACACGTTGACGGCCGTCAAAAAGACGATCAAGGAACTGGCTGAATCGCTAGCCTGGGTGGATTTTGGCCCGGAAGGCCGGGAAATCAACGCCATTTTGGGCGGGGCCAAAGGCGAGCGCGCTCAATTGCGGGCCTGGAAAAAGTATTTGCAAAAGAGTTTGAAATTTCCCTTCAGGGCTAAAATCAGCGAGTGGCAGCGACCAGGCGCTCCCTTGCAAGCTGGGCACAGAGTGCGCGTGATGGGTATCGAAGAGATAGATGAATGGTACGGCCTCATGGTAGTCGTGAAGAAAGGTAGCAAATTTTACCTGTTTCCCTTGTGCGATCTGGAAGCAATCCCTGACAGATCGCCAAATCACGATCCGGTACAGCTGTATGCTGTCTGGTTTGCCAATAAATAAGGCGGGGCCGTCAGGTCAAAAGGTAGCCTTTCTCTTTTAACCGTTTGCGAAAACGCGCCAATCGTGACGAGGGCACGAGTATTGTCTGGTTATCTACTCTTTGGCACAATTTGGTTAACGTTTTGTCTTGCTGCGTTAATTCTAACAGTCCCGGTTGATTTAGCTGAATGAGTACGGCCGTACCCACCTCCGTAAACGCTCCCACATTCTGCTGCAATCGGGACAACCAGTCAGATACGGCCGGGGACATTTTCCCTTGATGATTGGCCTGTAAAAAGGCGACAAGCTGTTCCAGCGATTGGCCGGATTCCACGGCCGTTAACAATTTCATCTCATTCAACTGATAAACATTTTCGTCAAGTCGTTCTGCCATTACTTCCAACTGTAGTCGCTCATTGGGCAGTAAATCAGCCAGCAAATGCAGCCGCTTGTCCGCGTCAAGGGTAAACAGCGCCTTTTGTTCAGGTTGGGCTGGCGTGTAGGCGTCTGCCTGCCCCAGCAAAAATGCCCCCCACGGATTGATGCGAAAATAGAGCAGCCCGTCAAACAGACTAACCGGCTCGTCTGAATAGGCGTAGGCGTCTTCCACAAAACTGGCCTCTTCATCAGTGGCAAAGGCAACGTCTACCGCGCCAATTGTGCCCAGATATTCCCAGATGATGGCGTTGATATAGAGGCCGTTGACCACGCTCCAATAATTTCCGCCGTACAGTTCGCCGTAATAGCGCGATCCCACGTAGAGATTGGTGTAGGCTGTTTTCTCTACTTCAAAATCAAAATCCCAGATGACGATGGCCCGGTAAAAATCGTTGATGTCCAGCCACTCGTTCACCGGGCACCAGGAGAGGGCTTCGATGACTTTTTCGCGGCGGGATGCAGCCGGGGTCAGGCGTGTGCTGCGTGATTTCAGGCCGCCCAGGTTTTTGAGGCGGCTTAGTTCGTCGAATTTGCCGCTGTCGCTCCACTTTTCAAAAGCGGCCAGCATAATTTCCGGGTCCTGGGTGCGCAGATAGGTGCGGCCGGCTTTGGTCAGTTTGCCGGTGCGGGTGACGAGACCGGATTCCTGGGTGAATACGTCCAGGCCATACGGCCGTATCGTCGTCCGCCCTGTCACCTGTTCCGGCAGTTCCCGAAAGTCACCATCCAGCAGATTTGCCAGCACCTGGCGCACACTGGCCGCCGTCAGCCGGTTATTTTTGACTCCGAATTTGACTTGTTTTTGCTCTACCATCTGCAAATAGGTCAATAAATCGGCGCGGCCAATCAATTCCGTCTCTACAGACGTCACATCCCAGGTGTATCGGCCGCGTTTGGTGGCTGAAGGTAATTTTGCCCGGCCTTCCAACCGGAACCGTTCCGGCGGCAGGACCAAATCTGCCAATAAGGGCAGCAAATCCTCCGGGATATATTTGTTAACGACAAATAGGTCAAAAAGAATAGGTTCTTTGTGATAATAGCCGTACCAATCGCTTTCCTTTTCGGGGCGCGGCGGCAGTTGGCCGTACTGGGCGATAAAAGCGTCTGCATCAAACTCGCCATTGTTGTGGTAAGCCGTGGAAACGGCCCGTTTGGCAATGTCGTCCATTCCCTGCCAGAGTGCCCGCAATGATTCTGCGTCCAACATTCTCTGACAGATAAAGGCAATGCGTTCTCCTTTGCGGGTGATGTTACTACGTCCGCCCAGCAGGTAGACGTATTTTTTTAACGCATCACTCTTCCATTGCTCCAAACTCTCTGCCAATTTCATATTTCTTCAACCTCGTTTTCGTTTGTTTCTTCAGTGAAGGCGGTGGCTACGCTTGCGCTGAGCAAAGCCGAAGCGGCCGTTTTCGACAGCAAATCATAAGCCGGTTTCAGCCAGCGCTCAATATCCTCCATAAAAGGGGGCGTGCCCAGCCGGGCCAGTGCCGGGTAGGGGACAGCCGGCGGGGCGATTTGGGTTTGAAAATGGGTGGCTTCGGCCCCAATCGCCCAAAAATCAGCCAATGAGTCGGCTAAGGGTGGCGGCGGATCGTATTGGGGTACGGCCGTTTCCGCCAACTCCTCGGTTCCTGGCAATTTGCTTAACGCCTCCATGATTTCATCTTGTGTCTTGCCCCGCAGCCGGAACAGTAAAAACGGGTCTTCGTCAAACCGTTCCGCCAAAATGTAATGCACGGCCGCCAGATGTTTGCACACTTCGGCCCAGTCGGGGCAGTTGCATTCCTGCGCCAACTCCCGCGACGTGGGGAACAGGGAAAGGTTCACGTCGGCAAACGCTTCCTCAATCTCCTGGGGCATCTCGCCCGCCAGCAGTTGGGCCAGGAAGATAGGCCGGGCAGCCAGCGCTTCGATGACTTGCTCCCACTGGGCATCGGTGAGGGGTTTGATTTGGATGGTGATGGTGTACGGCCGTGACCGGGACCCCTGTACTTTCCCCACCACTTCGCCAACCCCCTCCGTCAGCGACAGCACCTGTCCCTTCCGCGCATACCGCCGCCCCCGCTGCAAACGGCCGCGATCCATCAACTGTTCCATCGCCTGAATCCAGCGCGTCGCCCACCAATTCTTCACAAACGCGCCGCGCTTGCTCTTGGCCTTGATGCCCTCGTCTGTCTCAATTGTTGGTTTGTAGTTGTAGCTGTAATACCAGCTCATAAAATTACTCTATTAACAAGCAAAAATTTCCTGAATTACAGCGCATAAAGCATTTTTTGTTTGTTTATCAATTGTGCCCAATTTCCGATAGAGCCTTTGTTTATCTACGGATCTCATTTGATCGAGCAAAACAAATCCCTTTTTCCCTTGAAATTGCGTGGTAACACGACTAGGAAACGTAAATCCCTTACTGGTTAATGGCGCTACAATAACGGTTGAAAGGGGTTTCATCTCATCAGGAGAAATAATGACGCACGGCCGTGTTTTGTTTATTTCTCGCCCTACTGTCGGGTCCAAACCGACAAGCCAGACCTCAAAACGTTTCATCGCTACCATTCCCAATCGCTGTCGTCAGTCAGCGGCGCATCCAGCCACTCTGAATCCACACCTTCATCTCCATACGTTTGTAAGGCTTCCCGAATCAGTTGTTCCCATCCCTGACGCGGCTGGCGGTGAACAGGTTTGATTAACAAGCCATCTTCAATGACGGTGAACTCGAGTTCTTGGTCTGCCAGCCCCGCTTGCTGAATAAGCGTTTTGGGAATACGGACTCCTCTGGAGTTGCCAATTCTAATTAAGCTGGGCATATTGCTCTCCTATCAAAGTTGAAAATACTATATTGACTATCACAAATGTTATTATAATGTAATTACAATTTGGACGCAACCAATGTGTCACGCTTCCCGGAGGTGCTCAACTTCCAGGAGGATGTAGCTTCACGTCCGCAATTGTACCAACGAGCGCAGATCGGCCGTCGTCATTTCCGTGAGCCAATTTTCACCCTTACCCACGATGGATTCCGCCAGCGCTTTCTTATCCTCAATCATCTGGTCAATCTGCTCTTCCAGCGTGCCCAGGCAGACAAATTTATGCACCAGGACATTGCGCGTCTGGCCGATACGGAAGGCGCGGTCGGTGGCCTGGTCTTCTACGGCCGGGTTCCACCAGCGGTCAAAGTGGAAAACGTGATTGGCGTTGGTCAAATTCAGTCCCGTGCCGCCCGCCTTGAGCGACAGAACAAAAACCGGCGGGCCGTCGTCCGCCTGGAAGCGGTGCACCATCTCATGCCGCTTTTTGGGGCGCACGCCGCCGTGCAAAAAGAGTACCGGTACGCCAAACCGTTCCTGAATGTACCGTTTGAGCAGCCCGCCCATCTCCGTGAACTGGGTGAACAGCAACAGCCGGTCGCCCTCGGCCAATACCTCTTCCAGAATGGCGTGGAAGCGGCGCAGTTTGCCACTGCGGTTGTTGTCTTCAAATGGGTTGTAGGTTTCGGCCTGGTGCAGGTACTGCACGGGATGGTTGCAGACCTGTTTGAGCTGCATCAACATGCTCAACACCATCCCCTTGCGGGCAATGCCGCCGTCTTCCTGCGCCTCGATGGCTTGCAGCGCGTCTTGCACAACAGCTTCGTACAGGGTGGCCTGTTCTTCGCTGAGGTGGCAGTATACTTTCACTTCCTGCTTTTCGGGTAAATCAGTGATGACGGTGGGGTCGGTTTTGAGGCGGCGCAGGATAAACGGCCGTGTCAACCCCCTTAACCTTTCCGTCGCCGTCTCGTCCCCATACTTCTCAATCGGCAGGACAAACCGCTGGCGGAACTGCTTCTGCCCGCCCAAAAAGCCGGGATTCAAAAACTGCATGATAGACCACAACTCCGACAGCCGGTTCTCCACCGGCGTGCCGGTCAGCGCCAGGCGGAAGCCGGCGGGCAGGCTGCGAATCACCTGCGCTTGTTTGGTGTGGGGATTCTTGATGTTTTGCGCTTCATCCAGTACCACGCCCAGCCAAGCCACCTGCCGCATCGCCTCCGCGTCGCGGCGCACCAGGGCGTAACTGGTCAACACCATGTCCGCTTCCCGCGCGGCGGCGACAAACTCTTCCCCGCGCAATCGGTCGGCTCCCTGGTGGGCCATCGTTTTCAGTCCCGGCGTGAACTTTTTGCTTTCCATCTGCCAGTTGGTGACGACGGAGGTGGGGCAGACGAGTAAAATCGGTGCGGACAGTTGCCCTTCATTTTTCAGCTTTTGCGCCAGCGTCAACGTCTGAATCGTCTTGCCCAATCCCATGTCGTCCGCCAGAATGACGCCCATTCCCCAGCGGCGGGCGAAGTCGAGCCAGGAGTAACCGTATTGTTGGTACGGCCGTAACACCCCCCTTAATCCCTCCGGCGGCGGCAGAACTTCCAACTTCTCCTCCCCTTGCAACCTGTCCAGCCAATCTTGCAGCCAGCTGTCCAGCTCCACGCCATCCACCGGCAGGCCGTTGTGCGTTTCCGCGCCGCCTAACCCCAACTGCATCGCCTCTTGCAGGGAAAATTCCCCTTCCAGCGTTTGCTGTTTTTCCCAGAACTGAATAGCTGCTTCGATTTGTTCCGGGTCCAACTGCACCCATTGGCCGCGAATCTGCACCAGGGGTGACTTGAGGGCTACCAGCGCGTCAAACTCCTCGCGGGTGAGCGGTGTATCGCCAATGGATAGTTCCCAACGGTATTTGACCAGATTTCGCAGGTTCATGTGGCCGGAGGAAACGTCAGCGGCACTCTTTTGGCCGCCGCTTAATTTCAGGCGCACGCCCAGCCGCGTCCCCGGTTTGTTCCACCAGGGCGGCGTCAGCAGGCCAAAGCCACTCTGCTCCAGTTGTGGGGCGCAGTGGCGCAGAAATTCAAACGCTTCCTGGGCGGTCAGGCTGACGCCGGTGGGATTTTTCCGGTTGAGGCTTTGTTTGATGGGCGGGAAGAAACGGCCGGCGTAGCCCAATCCGGTGAGCAGACGTTCCTGGGGACGGTCAAAACGGCGGTTGAGCGCTTCCAAAACGCTGCCGCGCGTCCGCCATACTTCGGCAGCGGGGATGATCAGGCTGGCGTCGTCCCGCGCTTGCAGTAGGTAATGTAGC
This sequence comes from Ardenticatenaceae bacterium, assembly GCA_027054335.1. Lineage (GTDB taxonomy): Bacteria > Chloroflexota > Anaerolineae > Promineifilales > Promineifilaceae > JAJRTP01. Next base: position 5,070 of record JALUPA010000442.1, on the reverse strand, counting down.
CGCCATTTTTGACTTTTGGCGCGTTGGCCGGGCGCTTCCAGACGGAAGGCGACGCGGTAATGTTTGTCCCCGGCAATGGTCAGGGCGCGTGTCCAGGCGTGGTAGCTGCTGTACAAATGCTGCAACTGGGCCGCGCTGCCCTCTACGGCCGGATCGACAGCAAAGAGGGCGCGCAGCCATTTTTCGGCCGGGCTGCCGCCTGTGGGTAAGTACAGTTCGCGCTTTGTCCCCCAGTCGCGGGCAGCAGCGTCGGTCATGTGATTGAGGAAGCTGTCCAGAATGGCGCGGGAGGGCAGGGTTTCGTCGGGATTGGCGGCGTCGGCGCGGCAAATGGCCGGCATAGCAGCAGCCAGTTGGGTCAGGCGGCGGGCATCCTGTTCGCTGTCCAGGAGGGGCTGCCAGCGGGCTTCGTAACGTGTTTCCCGCTTTTCCCGGATTTCCACCAAAGTGGGGCGCAATTTTTGTTGGGCCAGGATTTCCAGGACGAAATTTGTGGCGTGTTGCAGGTAACGGCTGTCTCCCCCTAATTTTGTCCCCGGTAAATAAGCCTGGTTCAATCCCAGCAAAAAATCCCAGCCATCAGCGGCATTCAGCCGCAGGCCGTTGATAAGCCAGGGGTGCAGTTCCGGCGGGGCGTCGTCCTGCTCCCAATCGTGCAGCAGTTCCGGTGAGGGGATGGGGCCGAATTTGTTGGTGGGCAGCCAGAGGGTAAGGGTATGGGGGCCGGGTTTGACGTTGCGCCAAGTAATTGTCCGTCGCACCAGAGAGGTCAGGGCGCTGCTGCTTAGGGTAAACGGGTGTTTTTGGGCGCTCTTTTTGCGCCGGTCGTGTTTGGGTTGGGGAGCGACGGCCGTTTCGGCCCAGACAAATAAGCTGCCTTCATCACCGGGTGAACGGGGTATGAGCCAAAGGGTGTGTAAAACTTGCATCTATACCTCAAAAAACAGGAGCAAATCATCCAATAGTGAGGTTTGCACTACGTCCCAGCCGGTGTACGGGCTGGGCTGTAAGCGGAAGAAGGATTTGACTTGCCCGATGATTTCTTGTTCTTCGTTGTGCCAGGTGATGACGGCCGTTACCGTCCCCTCACCTCCTTCTACCTGAACCGAAATTGGCTCAACCGAGAACTTGTTGGTAGCCGGTAAATGTTGCCAGACGGCTTCGATTTGATTGCGGAATTGTACGGCCGTGATGGCTTTCCCTGCCATATTAAAAAGCGGCTGTTTGTCCAAACCTGGCAGAAAATATTCCCGTTTCTGCGTGAACAAATCCAGCACAAAATCCTCCACCCACATCTGCACGTCATATTCCGGCGTACTGGGTGTAAAAATAGACATCCACCCCCCGCGAAGATCGTCAATCTCTTCATCGATCAGTTCTTCCGTCAAATAGCGATATGCAGCAATATCGTCAAAATCACCCAAAAAGTCCACATCAACGCCATTTTCCGCCAGCAAATCAAGCAAATCGTCTACTGCCTGACCTAGCGCATACAAAGGGATATCGTCCAATGGTTTAAGCGTCGGATTGCCGATACGTTCTCGAACAGTGATAGTTTTGACGTTCTCCAACTGTTGTTCAAAGACAAGAATGTGGTCCAACCAGGCAATTTCTTCTTCGGGAGACAAAACGGGATTGGTATATTCCGCCTGCATTCCATATTTGTCGCGCAGCTCATCTCGTTTTGTCTGAGTAAGCGATTCCTGAATGCGCCACCGCATTTCGTCCAGTTGTTCGTTATCTTTCATAAGCACCTCCTTCGCTATCTTAATATTGCTTTACAGGCTGAATCTCTCAGCGTAACTCACAAAAAGATTATCCTACTCAGGGGATTTCTCGGCAAGTTCAGGGTGGTGATGGGTTATTGGCTTACGGCTAACAAGAGAAGCGACGATCTTGACGCAAATCGCGGGAACGAAAAAGAAAAGCTCTCGATTTAATCGAGAGCTTTTTACGGGAGCGATGGGCTTGGATGTCTCTCTGGGCGCAGGTGTGTTGTTTGGGTACCTTGCCACAAAGTATACACTTTGCCTATCAAATTAGCCATTGAGCGACATCAGGCGCAACGAACCACACGAGATTACTCGTAGATGAGTGCGTATTCGTGTGGTTCGTTGCCTAAAAACTGGCCCTGCGGAGATTGTTACGGATTAACAATCAGCGGCAGGAAAATGTCAAACCGGTTTACCGTAACTACCAGTTGATCTGTCGTGACCGCGCCATCATCATCTGTTACCGTGAGCGTAACAATGTACTGATCCGGCTGGCTGTACAGATGCTGCGGGTTCAATGTACCGCTTTCTGTCGTGCCATCACCAAAGTCCCAGACAATGGTCAACTCATCCAGCAGCCCCGGATCGTTCACAAAAGCGTTGAACTGAACGGCCGTACCATTTTGAATACTGATGTCCTGGCCGATCTCCACCTCTGGCGCTACGTTAGATACTGTAACCAGCAACGAGCTTTGGTAAACCTCACCGGAAACGTCCGTCACGGAGAGCGTTACCGTGTATTCGCCGTTATCGCCATAAGTATGTTGTGGGGTCAATGTGCCACTGGCAGTTTGCCCGTCGCCAAAGTCCCATTCGATACCATTATTCTGGGACGGATCGCTGATGCGGTTGTCCAGATATTGTCCATTGAAGCTGATTGTTTCCCCTTCTTCAACTACTTTGTCCTGTCCGGCATCCACTGCCGGCGGGTGGAACTCGTTAGTAAAGGTACAGGTGATTTTTTCCAACGGGTCCAGATCAATAATCACCGATTCGTCGTTACTGCGCGTTGTATCTTTGGGATCATTGGTCACGCAGCTAATCTCGTTGACACTCCAGCCAAAGGGCAATAATTCAGTAATAGTGTACTTGCCAGCGCGGACATCTTTGAAGGCAATGCTGTTTACAAAGTCGTCGTCGTCATCCGGGGTGGCGTCGTCCAGTATGAATTTGTCCATATCGCCTTCAAACTCAAAATCGGTCCCATCCTGTTCCAGATTGACGTGTTTAATGGTGATGTCGCCGGGTAACTGGTAATTGCCAAATGAGAGGGTTGGATTCTCGCCACATTCCACAAAACTAATGGCGGTACTGTAGCCGTAGCTGCCGCGCCACATTTTTAAGCCCAGTTCAATCGGATTAGTAAACAGATCGTTTTCAATTGTTTGCCAGTAGACGCCATCCGGGAAGCCCTGGCTGAGGTCCCATTGCACCAAGTTGAACGGGTTCAACGCACCTGTTTCGCCCAGCAACGTCTCCAAATCGTCGGGAACGTTGACCTGGGAGGCTAGGCACAGCCACGGTTCTGAGACATATTGCAGCAATTGTTCCGGCGGCACATCGGGCAGGGTGGTGGGGTCTATGCTTTGGGCCAGACCAAAGGCGTCTATTCCCAGGTAGGAGAAGCGGAAGGCATCGTCGCCCGGTTCATCTGTGAAGATGAAGAGCGCACCGTTACCCGGTTCACGGCCGACGTCCATGACCGTTATCGGTTTACACGGTTCTTCCGTGCCGGGGTCTACACTAATCCAGCCCTCTTGCAACGTTTCGCAGACCAGGTAATCACCGGCTGGCATCCCTTCAAAGTAAGCGGTACCTTTTTTGTCGGTTACGGCCGTCATTACCACTTCGCCCTGTTTGTCATACAACGTAAATTCCCAATTGTTCAAAAACGGCTCTTTGTTATTCTGTTCACCATTCTGGTTCAGGTCGTGATATTTTTCCACTTCCAGCACGTTGATACTACACGGGCCGTCGCTGGGGGGCGTTTTATCCCAGGGGCGGAAGGGGATGTCTTTGCTGATTTTATCCCCGTTGCCAGAAGGTCCGGACGTCGGCCCCGAAGCTGAACCCCACCAATTGTAAGTAGCGTCTGCTTTAGTCGCATATTCGTTTTGGGAACCGATACTAATCATGCCATACCTTTTATTGCGGCAGAACTGATTGAAAGAAACCTGCGTTTCTGTGTTATAAGCGCTGCTTACCCGGACGCCAATGGAATTGTCATATATGACATTATCTACCAGCGTGTTGTCCCGTGATTTGGTCTGCACCACAACACCATACCAGTTCTGATAGATGTTATTCCCCTGTATGTTGTTGCCGTTGGACATATACAGAGAAATGCCAAAACTTTTTGCCCCGCCACCATGACCAAAAATCTCATTCTGGTGCAGGATGCTGCTGTGAGTATAGCGCAGTTTGATACCGTACCGTTCCATGCTGGAATATGAGGGGGCGTTGGATTTCTGGAAAAGGCCATTGCCGTAAATAACGTTATTGCCAATGAAGTTATTCCAAGAGCTGATATTTTTATCATCAGAACCAATGTATATACCTTGAAGGCCGTTTTGAAAGATGACATTGGCTTTGATGCTATTCTCATTATTCGAACCCCAGAGCAAAATACCGGCCCCATTGCCAGCTACTGGATCCCAATTATGGTGGATAACGTTGTCGGCAATCAGAGATTGGGAAGTCTGACCCTGGATACCGTTGGTGCCATTGCGAATCTCAAACCCCTGGATGATAACCTGTTCTGAGTTAATAGTGATCACTGGGCCGTCTGGTATCCCATCCATATCTAAATCACCGTCGAGAACAGTCGCATCTGCACCGGCGCCTTGCAGCAAAACCGGCCGATCCAGCACGGCATTCTCGTGGTATTCCCCGGCAGCTACCTGGATGATTTCTCCCGGCAGTATTACCTGAGATACAGCGTAAGAGATGGTGGCGCAGGGAGCCAGTACCTCTGCACAGTCGCCGGTATCGCTGCCACCCGGTGCAACGTAGCGGGTCCCCAAAGTTTGGGCAGTTTGCGTTGCTTGCGTATTGCTGGCCATCAGCAAAGCCAATAACGCCACTGCCCCCACCAGAAAAATTGTTCCCCACAACTTGCCGTAATGCTTCTTGTTTGCTCCCTTTAAATGATTTGCGTGATTCAGACTGGGTAGGGCGCATCTACGACTTGGGGGAGGGGGTAAGAGCAGGGAAAAAATCGTCAAAACGTCCATTTACCCAAGCCAATCGTAAGTGCAGCAGGTGGTTAAATCCATCTTCACTCCAGCGCATTCCTACT
>JALUPA010000441.1 GCA_027054335.1 Ardenticatenaceae bacterium | reverse complement strand
TCCAGGAACGCCGGCCGGAACGATCGAAATGGCCATTTCCGGCCAATTGGTCGCTGTGGCACCGGTGCCCGAGCCATCGACCTTTGTTCTGCTGGCGATCGGTATCGCGGCTTTTATAACTGTTTGCCGGCGGACCGGCGCAGCATAAGGTTGTGCGACGCTAGACGGTAGTCGGTCCGGCATCCGGCTTTTCCCCGGCTCAAGGGCAAAGCGATCCGAGTAAAGAATCCACCGCCAGAGGCGGTGGCTTTCAGGCTAAGGCCCGGAGGGCCATGAAATGCCTTGCCCCCAGAGGGGGCAAGGCCCTGTCGGTTGTCCCAATCGTTTGCGGCAGTTATGCCTTGTTTTGGTTTTCTTTATCCGCTTGGTACTTCACGTATTTGCGGATTTTCTCTGCGTCGAGCCCTACGGTGTCAACGCAGTAACCTCGCGCCCAAAAATGATTGCCCCAATAGGGATTATGTTTGAGGTGCCGAAACTTGTTGAACACTCGGATTGCTGTTCGCCCTTTGAGTGTTCCAACAAATTCCGAGATCGATACCTTGGGCGGCACCATGGCCAGCAGGTGGACATGGTCAATCTGGATGTTTAATTCCACAATCTCCGCTCCAAGCTGCTGACAAAAGGCACGGATACACTGCTCAACTTCCTCACCTACTTTGCCGCTCAATATTCGGAAACGATACTTCGGAACCCAAACAATGTGGTACTGGCAATGCCAAATCGCGTGTGATAATTTGCGAAACCGACTCATGGTTTGCTCCTTCCTCCAAGTTGTGGGGACAACCTGGGTTAGGAGTAAACCTTTTTTGTTCAACTGGCATAGCCGTTGAACTCTGACCACGCCCATGAGGGCGTGGATTGCTAGGGTGCATTCAACGAGTTAGGGATAGATCAGTTTCCGGATAGCCTCTCACAACACCCTATGAATAAGCCGGGCTAGCGAGGCCGTCTTGCAACTGCGCGCCGACTACCTCAGTGACGGCAATCCCCTGGCCTCCTTCTGGCGACGCCACCACGCCAACCAAACC
>JALUPA010000440.1 GCA_027054335.1 Ardenticatenaceae bacterium | reverse complement strand
TGCCCGCGTTCTCGGCAATCTTGCGCATTGGCGCCAGCAAAGCCTGACGTAAAATACCCAGACCGGTAGTTTCATCACCCTCCGGAGTCTCTACATCATCCAACGCAGGCAGCACGTTCAGCAGAGCAACACCGCCGCCAGGGACAATACCTTCTTCCACAGCAGCGCGGGTGGCGCTCAAAGCGTCTTCCACGCGATGTTTCTTTTCTTTCAGTTCCACTTCCGTGGCCGCGCCCACACGAATGATAGCCACACCACCGGCCAGTTTAGCCAGGCGCTCTTGCAGTTTTTCCCGGTCATAATCGGACGTACTGCGTTCGATTTCCGTTTTGATTTGCTCGACACGGCCGTTGATTTGCGCTTCATCGCCGGCGCCGTCCACAATTGTGGTGTCATCTTTAGTGGAAACCACTTTGGCCGCCCGACCCAAGTCATCAATGGTTACACTGTCCAGTTTACGACCCATCTCTTCCGTGATGACCTGGCCGCCGGTGAGGATGGCAATGTCTTGCAACATGGCTTTACGCCGGTCGCCAAAGCCGGGAGCCTTGATGGCCAAGGCGTTTACCATACCGCGCAGTTTGTTCAGTACCAGCGTAGCCAGCGCTTCGCCATCCACGTCTTCGGCAATGATAACCAGATTCTTCTTGCCAATTTGCACCAGTTTTTCCAGCACAGGTACAATGTCCTGAGCGGAGCTAATCTTTTTGTCGTGGATGAGGATGTAAGCGTCTTCAATAACGGCTTCCATGGTTTCAGCATCTGTTACAAAATAAGGGCTGATGTAGCCACGGTCGAACTGCATACCTTCCACGTATTCGGTTTCAAATTCCAGGCTGCGGGATTCTTCTACAGTGATAACGCCGTCTTTACCCACCTTATCCATAACAGAAGCGATCAGCTGACCGATTTCTTCGTCCTGGGCAGAGATGGAAGCGACGGAAGCGATTTCTGCTACACTGTCAATGGTAATCGCCATCTCGCGGATTTTGGCAGCTAAGGCGCTTGTACCGGCTTCGATACCCCGCTTGA
>JALUPA010000439.1 GCA_027054335.1 Ardenticatenaceae bacterium | reverse complement strand
CGTGGCTGAGGATGGCTGTCAGGTTGCCCATCGTGCCGCTGGCGACAAAGAGACCGGCCTCCATACCGGTTTTGGCAGCGGCCAACGCTTCCAGTTCGTTCACGGTGGGGTCTTCCCCGTACACGTCGTCCCCGACACGGGCCTGGGACATGGCGGCGCGCATGGCCGGGGTCGGCCAGCTAACCGTATCTGAACGAAAATCTATTCTGTCCATAGTTTAAGTTTACGTAATATATGAGTATGTGGCAAGAGGGAGAGGATATTGGTTCACAATCTGCCGGATTGAACCAATCTTACAAGTTATAGTATCCCAGGATAGTGCGATAAAAGTCTTCCAGGTCTCCCAGATTGTTTTGCAGTATGGAACGCAAAATGTCAATGTTCAGCTTTTGGTAATTGTGAACGGCGATATTGCGGAAACCGACCATAGCTTCCATTTTGGCAGCCAGGCGGGGATCAAGAATTTCTGCGTGTTTCAGCAAGGTGAAATTGGCGCGCAAATTATCTGGAAGCCCCAATTCTTCGCTGGCAACGACATGGGCTGCCAGATCAATCGCCGCTTGAACGGCCCGCTGTAAATTCAACACAAAGATGTCCTGGGCGTCAAATTCGTCGAGTGTGCCCGGATCGAGGTTGGTGACTTGCCTAATACGGCGCAGACAATTTTGAATATTGCCGACTTTAGCGTAGATGATGTCAGGGTCAGCCATATATGGTTACTTCCCGTAAATGTTCTTCAATGGGGCGGCGCACCTGTTTCAGGTCGAAGTAGTCGTTGATTGTTTTGATAAAGAACAAATTGACTTGATGGGGCGCATTGTTTATGAGCAGTTCTCCCTTTTTTAGTAATTGCATACGTAAAATAGGGCTGGCCTGGTTGAGCGTTACCAGGTCTACTTCTCGATTTAGTTGGGTGGACAAGGCGGCAGTATCGCTCATTTGCTGCTGAAAGTCGGGCTGCGCGTCTTCCTTATATAAAACACCGATGTCAATGTCGCTGTGGAGCGTCAATCTGTCTTGCGCAGCGGAACCGTAGAGGTAAACGGCCGTAACCTCCTCACGTCCGGTAAAAAAGGCGCGAATTTGCTCTTTTATCTGCTCTGTGTTCATCATTATGGCTTCATTTTAACATAAACAACGGCCGTCAGTCTAACTTGACAACCTGCCATTCTGTCATTATTATTATTGATAATGTTGTAAGAGTTGATAATTGGGCTGTCTGATGCGAAAAATTGATTTGATCATTCATCCTGCGCGTTTCCGCATTTTGCGGGCGCTGGATCGGGAAACGTTAACGACCCAGGAAATATCCGACCGGCTGCCGGACGTGCCCACGTCTTCCATTTACCGGCATTTGAAGCTGCTGCTGGAAGGCGGTGTGGTGGAGGTGGCGGAGACGCAGCTGGTGAAGGGCATTCAGGAAAAAACGTACCGGTTGGGGTCAACGGCCGTCCTGAATGCGGGCGACGTAGCCCCGCTGACGGCCGAGGAGCATGTGGGCTATTTCACGACGTATCTCCTCTCCCTTTTGCACGATTTTGGGGCGTATGTCGAGGCGGCAGAAGCGACGAATGGGGCGATTGATATGCTGGCTGACCGGGCCGGCTACCGGGAAGCTGCTTTTTACGCCACGCCGCCGGAATTGGACGCGGCTTTGGCAGCCATGAATGAGGCGTTTTTACCCTTGATTAAGCATGAACCGGGTAACGGCCGTCGCCGCTACAAGCTGGCAACGATTCTGCACCCCACCGGAGAAAATAATGAGTAACCAACTGGAAACCCGTCGTATTGGCTTTTATCTGCTCATTGCTTTTGGCTATTCCTGGACGATTGCCCTGATTATCTACCTGACAGGCGGTTTGGTGGACAGCCCGCCACTGGTGGAGGGAGCGCCGATCACCTGGGCGTTTATTCTGCTGGTGCTGTATATGTTTGGCCCGACGCTGGGCAATATCGGGGCGCGGCTGGTGACGAAGGAGGGGACGCAAAATCTGTATTTGGGGCCGCAACTGAAACAGGGCTGGAAGTATTGGCTGTTGGTGTGGGTGTTGACGCCGGTTTTTGTGCTGGCAGGGGCAGCGTTGTACTTTTTGTTGTTTCCGCAATATTTGGATACGGCCGTCTTTACAACCAATAGTTTGCCGGGCATTCCGGCGGATGCGGCTATTCCGGTTCCGGCTTGGGTATTGCTACTGGCAATTGTGGGCAGCGCCGTCGTCATCTCACCCTTTGTCAATGCCATTGCTATTTTGGGCGAGGAGTTTGGCTGGCGGGCGTATTTGCAGCCGAAGTTACGGCCGTTGGGCGAGCGCAAGATGTACGTAGCGGTGGGCGTTATCTGGGGCGTGTGGCATTGGCCGGTTATCTGGATGGGGTTTAACTATCCGGGACATCCGGTTTTAGGATCGTTGGCGATGGTCTGGTTTACTTTTGTGATTGGCACGTTTTGGGGCTGGGCGGTGCTGCGGGCGGGCAGCGTGTGGCCGGCCGTCATCGGGCATGGTATTTTGAATGGAATGGCCTCGGTTCCCCTTTTGCTGATTGCCGGCGAGCCGAATCCGACACTGGGGCCTACGGCCGTCGGCGTGATTGGCAGCGCCTTTTTTGCCCTGGCTGCGATCATTATAATGTGGAAAGCGGATGACAGTGTGGCCCCAAGCGTACAACAGATAGAGGAAGGAGCAGATTTGGCGGCGTGAGCCATCTGTTTCTTTCCCAATCCGCTGTCATCATTTGCGGTTAAATGTGGTCGTCAAACCGGTCAATAACGGTGACGCCGACGTGGTTAAACTGGTTCATGCGGGGGAGAAAGTCGGCCGCTTCGCTCAGGCTGACGGTCTGGCGGATGAGTTGGCGGGGTCGGAGGGTTCCCGCGCTGATCATGTCCAGGAGACGGCCGTATTCGTGGGCCTGCATCCCGTGACTGCCTAAAATTTCCAATTCCCGGCTGATGACCAGGCTCATGGGGAGGGGCGGATCTGCTTCCGGCCCGGCCAGTAGACCCACCTGGACGTGCCGCCCCCGTTTGCGCAGGCTGCGGATGCTGTTGGCGCAGGTTTCCCGGCTGCCCAGGGCATCCATACTCACGTGCGCGCCGCCGCAGCTGAGGTCGTGAATGGCGCTTACGACGTCTGTTTGGCTGGGGTTGAAGACGGCCGTGGCTCCCACATTCCGCGCCATTTCCAGCGCTGCTTCGTTGATGTCCACACCAATCACATTGGCCCCCAGCGCCGCCGCAATCATAATGGCGGAAAGTCCCACGCCGCCGCAGCCATACACCGCCACCCACTCCCCGGCAGAAACGCGCCCCTGGGCCGCCATCCCCCGGAAAGCAGTGATAAAGCGGCAGCCCAGACTGGCCGCCTCTACAAAACCGATGCTTTCTGGCAGGCACACCAGATTCACGTCGGCGTATTTGACGTGGACGTATTGGGCAAACGCGCCCCAGGCGGTAAAGCCGGGCTGGAAGTAGTTATCGCAAATCTGCTGGTTGCCGGATTGGCATTGGGGGCAGCGGCCGCAGCCACAGGCAAAAGGCACAGTCACCCGGTCGCCCGGCCGCCATAGCTGCACGTCCCGGCCGACGGCGGCTACCACTCCCGCCAGTTCGTGCCCCGGCACGTGCGGCAGGTGGATGTCGGGGTCGTGCCCCATCCAGCCGTGCCAGTCGCTGCGGCAAATGCCGTTGGCCTTGACTTCAATGACCACCCCATCCGGGTCCGGTGTGGGATCGGGTACGGTTTGAATGGCGAGGGGCTGCTGGAATTGTTCGTATACGGCCGCTTTCATAGTTTTTTGGAGATTGGAGATTGGGAGATTAGAGATTGCGCCACCCCTAATCGCCAATCTCTAATCTCTGATCTCCTTTTCGCACAAGGCTTCATCAAAACCAATGATGTAAGTATTGCCTACTTTGATGGTAGGGGCGCGCAGGTTGCCGCTGCGGCCGATGGCTTTGGCCAGGATGGCTTCTTTGTTGGTTTCGTCTGGCTGCCAATGTTGGATTTTACGGCCGTTGACCACATACACATCTTTCGCCTGCGACAACATTTGCCACGCTTCTTCCGCCCCAATCCGCTGCTTGCGGGCATTCACCTCTGCGGCAATGCCGATGCCGTGTGACCCAAGAAACTCTCGGGTTTTGGCGCTGGTTTTTCAACTGCTGCGTAAATAAGCCCAATCAACCTGCATGTTCTATCTCCCGTTCAATGGACATTAGCTGGGAATAAGGGTTTTGGGGGACGCAGATTAACGCTGATGACGCTGATAAAAAGATAAAAAATCAGCGTTATCTGGCGTTAATCAGCGTCTGGTGATTTTGCATTATGAATATCCATACCGGCAACAGGTTCGTCAAAATCTGGTTCGATATCCAGATATACTTGCTTTAAGTTGACACTGCTTTCCAGATTTTGTTATTGCTTTGCAATTATTCGATGACATTTAAGGTATGTTTCCTCACATGTGCCAGTGAATCAATTGGTGGAATCAGGTCTGTCCAGTAAGCCAAGTTGTATTTTTACGACATGCTCAACCTTACGCATATCGGCGCGCGTCAATTTGCCGGTCCGGTCGAATAAACGTTGCTTGCTTACTGTCGTTAATTGATCGGCCATTGCCTTGCTTTGCTTGTTTTGAAACGTTACCAGCGCCTCGCTGGGATATACGCGCCCTGTTTTGCTGGTGAACGGTACCACTTGCACGCGGTTAAGGTATTTGTTAGCAGCGTCATTGCTGATGATCACCGCCGGACGTTTTTTTCTGATTTCGCCGCCGACCGATGGATCAAAGTTTACCCACCACACCTCACCGCGTTTCATCACTCACATCTCCGATGGTAGCTTCCGCCCAGGCCAGCGCTTCTGCTTCACGTTCTTCATCTTGCGCCATTTGTTGGTAGGCGGTTTCTAATTCTCGATGAAGCACGTATGGGCGCACCAGGTCTTCGATGAAGCGGCTGATGCGGCGGCGCCCTATGACGGCGTACAGCCCTTCGTAAACTTTCTCGTCAATGGTGATGGTTAATTTTTTTTGCATAATGCGCCTCTTATCCAAATAAATACGTGTATTATACGTGTAATGATAAGGCCATACGAAGAAAAGTCAAGTTGCGCAATGTTTTTTTAATGTTCAGATGTGACGAGTTGTTTGGTGATGTCGGGAGCGAAGGCGGCCTGGTAAACGGCCGTAACCTCTCCCACCAATTCTACCCGCCAAGCCACATCTAGGAAAACCTGGGCTGTGCCGCCGGGCATGTGAACGGTGACGGGGCTGGCGCAGTGGCCCAGACGCACGGCCGTTCCGGCCGCCGCGCTGCCGGAAGAACCGGACGCCAGGGTATAGCCCGCGCCCCGCTCCCAAATCTCAATCTGGATGGTGTGCCGGTCTATGATTTTGACGAGTTGGACGTTGGTGCGGTGGGGGAATTGGGGAGCGTTTTCGATGAGGGGGCCGAGGGTGTGGATTTGCTCCAGTTGGTCGGTGACGATGACGCAGTGGGGGTTGCCGATGGATACGGCCGTTACCGGAAAGGTTTGTTCGTTGAAAGTCATGGGGTGGTTTACGGCCGTAAATTCCAGCCGCCCCATCTCAATCGCCATTTGCCGGGCTGCCTTATCCAGAACCCGCGCAGCCAGCGCCTCACCGTGAATGCTGATGGGGAATGGGGAGTCCGTCACAACCCCCGCATCCCACAAATAGCGGGCAAAGACACGCAGGCCGTTGCCGCTTTTTTCTGCCTCGCTGCCGTCCGGGTTGAAAAAGCGCATTGTATTGGGCAGCAGCGCATCCGGCAGTGGGCCGTAGCAGATGCCGTCTGCCCCCACGCCGAAATGCCGGTCACAAATCAGCCGGATATTCTGCGGCGTCAGGGGAATGGCGCAGGTGGCCGGATCAATCACCACCATATCGTTCCCCATCGCCTGATACTTGCTAAACCGCTCGCCGCTCACTGAAAACTATCCTGAATTAGCCACGAATTACACGAAAAATCAGGGAAAATTCGTGACTTTGCTGAAAAAAACCGCAAAGATGCGAAGAGCGCAAAGATTTCCCAGAGAAAAATCCGGCAAATCCGCGCAATCCGCGGCTTTTTTCAGTAGACTCATTCGTGAAATTCGTGACAAAAATCATTCTTCCAGGCCGATGGAGAACATGCTTTCCAGATCGTGTTGGGAGAAAACGCGGAAGGCAATGAGCGTTTCGGAACGGGTAATGCCGGGGACGGCGAGCATCTTTTCCGTGACTACCTGAGCCATTTCCTCATTGTTGTTTACCCGGACAATGGCAACCAAATCGTAACGGCCGGCGACAGAAAAAACTTCGCTGACGCCGTCAATCTCGGCTAAGGCGACGGCCACCTGGTTCACTTTGTCCGGTTCTGTATGCAGTAAAACGACTGTACTGACCATGTTTTGCGCTCCTTTGCTGCAAGGGAAAATATTTTGTGCCTACCATAGCTATATTTGCCCATAAATGCAATAAAAAACGCAAGATTTCGCCTTTACGATTATGTCTAATTCTAGTAGACTTAAGGTACTAGCGTTTTCCAGCGTTGAAGTATGTCATTGAGAAAGAAGTAGGTGCCATGATGAACGGCCGTACTAAAACTAAATCCGATCTTGTTGATCTAATCGTCCACCATTTTTCCGAACCTGACTTACGGCAATTATGTTTTGATTTGGAAATCCCCTATGATAAATTGCGGGGTTCAGGGACTCAGGAAAAATCTATTAGTCTAATTGAGTACTGGGAAAACCGTAATCAATTAGATGATCTACTTGAAGTAATTATTAAAAAACGGCCGAATTTATCTCCCCAAGTAATTGAAATCCAGGAATCGTTACACAAACATGATACAAGAAAAGTTCAATTACCTTTTTTCACTCCCCCAAAAAAGGTCTGGATCATGGTTGTTGGTGGCACAATATTGATTTTAATTCTGCTGTTTGTTGGTGGGCGCTGGCTTGGCAATTTTGGTGGAGACCCTACGGCCGTGCCCGCTAACGAATTTATTTATCAGGTAAAAGTTCAAGATGCTGTATCAGGTATGCCGTTGCAACGGGTCAAGGTAACACTGGCAACAAGTGGTGGATTAGCACCCGAAACTCAGATTTCTGATGTCAATGGGACAGCTTTGTTTAAAGTACCAAGCTCTCAGGTTGATCGTATGGCTATATTGTCAGTTGAGAAAGAAGGCTATCGTAATTTTACTCAAAATATCACGTTAAAACCGGATCAATTGCCGCAAGACGTAATGATCCAACCAGATTCGTAGGTCGGGCTATGTTTGGAGAAGGGAAGTTATGAAAAGGAAACATCGCTATTTATTGTACTTGTGCTGGATTGGGGTGGTTACTATTGTTTTAAGCGCTTGTTCAGGAACTGGCGATCTCTCTCCAACACCAGGTTCATTTAATTTTCAAGTAAAAGTAATAGATGTAAATGAAAACCCGATACGGGGCGCTCGAGTAGAATTGGCTATTGACGGGAGGCTTGCCGCTTTAAGTGGTGAAACCCTTGGTGATGGTTATGCTATCATTGATATCGATGCTTCGAGGATGGGTAAGTTGGCTCGCTTAGAAATCTCGGCTAATGGTTATAAACCATATTCCCAATATGTTAATTTCAGGGAGGATGTTCTGCCAAAACGGGTCACACTGGAAAGCGTTACGTCGGGTGCTCAGTCACAAGCAGTAATTGGTGAGGGCGCCGAAGAAGTTGTGGCTACATCGCAGCCCACACCGACATATACACCCACGTCAACACCTACAGAAATACCAACTGTCCAACCTACAGAAACGACTACTCCTACCGCCACGCTTGTTATCCCAACAATTACGCCTACCCCAACGGCTACCCCTACTTCTACAAACACGCCAACCCCTCTACCGCTTGAGCCACCGCGGGTGAAAGCTGTTACCGGCACTATACTCGTTTTAGCCGGGCCGGATATTCAAAATGAGGCTTTGGGCACACTTGTTTATCAAGAAGAAGGCGAAATTGTAGGAAAGACAAAAAATGGAGAATGGCTAGAGATAATAACATCCCAGGGTAAGCAAGGTTGGGTAGCTCCTTGTGAAGTGGAATTAGTTAATGGCAACCTGGATGAAGTGCCAGTTACGTGGGAAAGAAGTGTAACACCCTACGATTGTTCTGGTACGCCACCATCGCCGTTACCATTATCATCATGTTTGGTTATAGACATTAGTCAGGCTGAAGTGTTTAACAAACCATTTGACGATGTTACGTTGAATTGGCGCAATGTGCCAGATGGAGCAGTTCAACTTTACTTGTCGGTATACAGGACAACTGGCGACGGGGAGCGAGTATATGCAGTATACCCAACTTTCAGCGATACCGTGACGCCTTACTTTATTGGTGAATGGATGTTTGAAAATACGGGGGCTGCATCAGGTACATCATTTATGTACGAAATAGAAGTAAGAGATGCTTCTGACAAAACTATTTGCAAAACGTCAGGTACACTGGCCCCTTGACAATGTACGAACAGATTGCCGCTTATTATGATTTGACACACGTGGACTTGACGGCCGACATTCCCTACATCCGGCAATTGGCGGGGGAGATGGGCGGGCCGGTGTTGGAGTTGGGCTGCGGCAGCGGCCGTTTGCTACGGCCGTTAGCCCAATCCGGCTACTCAGTCACAGGCGTAGACAACTCCCCGGCGATGCTGGCGCGGGCCAGGGCGTGGCTGGCGGAGGAAAAGACGGCCGTGCAAAACCGCGTCACCCTGATCGAAGCCGACATGACCGATTTTACGGTGAACGGCCGTTTCCCCCTCGCTATCATCCCCTACAACACCTTTATGCACCTGGATACCGGGCAGGCCACGGTCGTTCTGCATCGCGTGCGGAATTGTTTGGCGGCAGACGGCCGTCTCTTCATAGACCTCATCAACCCCTTCGCCGTGGCCAACACCCTGCCAGACCAGCTCATTAGCCTGGAAAACACCCTGACCGATCCCCAAACCGGCGACGTTATCCTGCACATGGCCGCCAACCGGCTGGACAGCGCAGCGCAAATTTTGCACATCACCTGGATTTACGACCGATCTCCGGCCGGCGGTGGCCCCATCCATCGCACCGTGGCCCAGGCCGCCTACCATTACCGCTACCCGCACCAGATGCAAATCCTCCTGCAAGACGCCGGTTTTTCCCGCCTGGAAATGATGGGCGATTACGATCAATCACCCTTCCGGGAAGACAGCGGCCGTTTCCTCATCCTCGCTTCCCTATAGCCCTTTTGACCTACAGACAACCGAAATAGGAATCCGGTACTATCCTCGCAGAGCAGAATTTAGCTCTTTTGGTGATACGTGATGCGTGATACGTGACAGGAGAAAATCACGCATCACGCATCACGTATTACGGACAAAACTCTGTGAAATCGCACAACACGATAATTTGTATGAGGAGGTCTCAGATGAAAAAGGTTTGGTTATTGTTGGGTTTGCTTGGTTTGGTGATGGGCTTGGCGGCCGGTCGGGAAACGGCCGCCGTGACGGAAACAGTCGCCGCCCCGGTTCTGAAGTGGGAAAAAGGAGGCTGCTACAACTCCTGGTGCGAGACGGGCTGGTACTCCTCCCCGGCGGTCGCCGATTTGGATGGAGACGGCGCGCCGGAAGTGATTGCCTCGCCCTACACCCTGTTTGTTCTCAACGGTGAAGATGGCAGCGAACAGTGGAGCGTAGACCCGCCCGGCGGCCGTACCTGGCCCGGCGTCGTCGTGGCCGATCTGGACGACGACGGGGATGACGAGATTGTGGTAGCCCAGGGCGGCGGCTACGTGACCGCCTACGATCATACCGGCAGCCAGCTTTGGTCGCGGCGGCTGGCGGATCGGGAAATGCGCGGCGTTTCCGCCTATGATTTGGACAATGATGGCTCGCTGGAACTGGTTGTTACCGGCGCGGTGGTGAGCGAGACCAACGTGTGGGTATTGGAACATGACGGCTCTACCCGCGCCAACTGGCCGCAAATGACGGACGGCAGTGGTTACGCCTGGGGCGTGTTTAATGACAATGCGGCCGTCGGCGATATGGATGGGGATGGCGCGGGCGAAATCGTCGTGCCTTCCGACGTGCATTACATCAACGCCTACGAAGCCAACGCCGCCCAAATCCCGGCCAACCCCATCTACGGCGGCGACGGCTGGGGCAAAGTGGGCATTTGGGAAAGCCTGAATACGGAAATTCGCGGCTGGGGCCGCTGTGATGGCGTCCGCGCCGAGAGTTACCGCACCAACTTCGCCGACGGCCCGGCGGTGCTGGCCGACGTGAACGGGGACGGTGTGGTGGAAGTGGTGGTGACGGGCAATACGATTGATTGTGACACCGGCTACCCGCCCAGCAAGTACACTGGCGTGTTCATCTTCAACGCCGACCGCAGCCGCTTCAAATCCGGTAGCTACGATTGGGAGACGCTGCCGGTGGATACGGGCGCGCCGCTGAGTGAGGATTACAACGTCATCGAAAGCGCCATGCCCAACCCGGTGACGGCCGATTTGGACGGAGATGGGGAGATGGAGATACTGTTTGCTTCGTATGACGGCCGTCTCCACGCATACTGGCTGGACAAAACCGAACATGGCGCCTGGCCCTACAACGTTAACGCCACCGGCCCCGGTATCCGCTTTGCCTCCGAGCCGGTGGTGGCCGATCTGGACAACGACGGTAAGGCGGAAGTGATTTTCACTTCCTGGCCGCAGAAGGGGAGCAATTACGTGGGCAAGCTGCACATCCTGGATTACCTGGGCAATGTGCTGCACGAAATCAGCCTGCCCGCGCCTTTTGGCAGCCCGGACTGGAACGGGGCGATGGCCGCGCCGACGATTGCCAACATTGACGCCGACGCGGACATGGAACTGGTGATCAACACGGCCCACTCCGGTATTGTGGCTTATGATTTGCCCGGCACGGCCGCCGCCCGCATTCTGTGGGGGACGGGGCGGGGCAATTACCAGCGCAGCGGCTCTTTTCTCGGTTTGGAGACCATGAGGAGTGGCCAGCCGGTGACGCCGGGGTCAGGGGATACGGTGCGCTTCACCATCCGCCTGCAAAATCCCGGACCGGCGCTGGATGGCGTGTCGTTGACCAACTCGCTGCCGGGCAATGTGACCTGGGCCGGGAATTTGACGGCATCCTCCGGCACGCCTGGTTACGCTGGGGGCGTTGTTACCTGGTCGGGGACGGTTCCGGGAGGCACGGCCATCACCATCAGCTACGACGTGACCATCAACAACGGCATCTCCGCCCCCACTGTCATTACCAACCAGGCCAGTGTGGACGACGGTCTGGGCAATACGGTTTCTCTGGCGGCGCTGGTGATTGTGAACGGCCGTTCCACTTTCCTGCCCATCGTGTCCCGCCAGTAACCTCCAGGTGACTGTCAGCCTGACAGGTGGTAGAATGTTGCTGTAGAAATAACTTGGAGCAGATAAAATGACGACTAAGACAATTGACATCCGCGAAGCGCAAACTCAGTTAAATGAATTGCTGTCGTTAGCCTTGCAGGGAACAGAAGTAATTTTGGCTAAAAATAACGTGCCGGTTGTTCGTTTAACGCCGGTTAATGAACCTGTCGTAAAATCGCGGATTGCTGGATTACATCAAGGGGCCATCTGGATTAGCGATGACTTTGATGAACCTTTACCGGATTCTTTTTGGTTGGGAACTGCATGAAGTTGCTTTTTGACACCCATACTTTTATGTGGTGGGACAGCGATCCCTCTTTATTGCCTCGTCAGGTATTAGAATTGTGCCAAGACCCGGAAAATGATCTAATTCTTAGCGTTGTTGCCGTTTGGGAAATGCAGATCAAGTCACAATTGGGAAAGTTAAAACTCAATCTTCCGCTGGATGAGTTGGTTGAGAATCAGCAACGCATCAATGGCCTTCAAGTGCTGCCGGTAAATCTAGAGCATGTGTTAAAATTAAACGAACTCCCCTTCCACCATAAAGACCCATTTGATAGATTGTTGATTGTTCAGGCAAAGATAGAAGACGCTGTGCTACTTAGCGCGGATGCTGTATTTTCTAAGTATCCCGTGGAATTGCTTTGGTAACATAGGCAAAAGTATGTCCTATCCTATCCTTGAATATGACCCGGCGCATGAAGCGTTTATTGAACCGAGTAAAGTGATACGGCCGTTGGATATGCCGGAACATTGCGTCATCACCTTCTTTCAGGAGACGGTTGACAAGATTGTGGCCGAGCATGACGCGGTAGTGCTGGCAGAAAACAGTTGGGAAGACGGGCCGCATCCTTTGTATGAAATTGAATACAAGGGGCGGCGTCTGGCCTTTTTTCATCCCGGCGTGGGGGCAGCGCGGGCGGCGGCTATTTTTGAGGAAGTGATTGCTTTTGGCGGCCGTAAATTTATGGCTTGTGGCGGCTGCGGCGTGCTGGATGGGGCGGTGGGACTGGGCGATCTGGTGGTAGTGGATACGGCCGTGCGCGACGAAGGCGTTTCTTACCATTACCTGCCGCCGGGCCGGGAAGTGGCCGCTCACGAAAAAGGCGTGGCCGCGCTGGAAGAAACGCTGTGCAGCCGAAACGTCCCTTACTGCCGGGGCAAAACGTGGACAACGGACGCGCCTTACCGGGAAACGCCGGGTAAAATCGCCCGGCGCAAGGCGGAAGGTTGCCTGGTGGTGGAAATGGAAGCGGCCAGCCTTATGGCCGTTGCTCAATTCCGGGACGTGATCTTCGGCCAGGTTTTGTACGGTGGCGACGATTTGAGCGGCGCGGAATGGGACAGACGGGGCTGGACATCGAAAACGGCCGTGCGGGAGAGTCTGTTCTGGTTGTGCGCAGACGCTTGTTTGACGCTGTAACACTGTATTCTAAAATAGGCCTTTATTTGCGGGACGCAGATTAATGCAGATGAACGCTGATAATAGACGAAAAATCAGCGTCATCAGTGTTAATCAGCGTCCAGAAAAAGTTTGCATAACATTTTCAAAGGAAAGCGTGGCTTTTAACTGGCTGACTGAATTGCAACACGAAGTAGAAAAACCGGATAATTATGCGGAAAAGACGCTGGCAGCGTACCGCCTGGGGATGAAAGCCAAAGGCTCTATCGTTGGCGTGCGGATTGAGATTGGCCAGGACGGCTGTACGGCGCGTCGGGAGATTGACGTTACGGCCGTATACCACCCTGACGACGCCCCCATTCTTCCCTTATCCGGCTGCACCAAAGGCAATCATTGCGGCTGTGTTTACCGCCCGGTGATGAGGTATGAGATTGAGTAATTACGTAATTACGTAATTACCCAATTACTAATCCCCATGAAAGTCATGATCACCGGTATTACCGGATTTGTAGGCAGCAGTCTGGCGCGGACGTTGGCGGCTGAGGGGGCGGAGATTTTTGGTCTGGCGCGGAATACGGCTGACCTGGGCCGTTTGGCCGGGCTAAAAGCAACCGTTATTGAAGCGGATGTAACTGTACGGGAAAGTCTGGACGGGATATTTGACTGGGTAGATTATGTAATTCATGCTGCCGGCCGATTGGGCGAGGCGGGTGTGCCGGAAGCAGATTACCATTACCTGCATGTAGACGGCACGAACAATGTGCTGGCCGAAATTGAAAAACTGGATAGTCCGCCGCGCGTGTTGTATGTGGGCAGCCCCGGTGTTCTCGGCCCCATTGCTGGCAAACCGGCCGACGAAACGGCCGTCATCGCCCCCAGTAACGCCTATGAACGGAGCAAAGCTGCGGCCGAAATGCTGGTGCAGGTTTACGCCAACGCCGGACTGCCCATCGTCATCGCCCGGCCGGAATTTATGTACGGCCCGCGGGATACGCACGTGCTGGGGTTGTTCCGGGCGATTCAGCAGGGACGATTTTTTTACATCGATCACGGCCGTCACACCTGCCATCCTACCTACATTGACGACGCCGTGGACGGGATGCTGCGCTGTATGCGCGATGGCCGCGCCGGAGAAATTTACCACATTGCCGGCCCTGATTGCCTTACCTTTACAGAATTAGCCACAACCATCGCCGCCGCTCTGGACGCGCCGTCGCCCCACCGCAGTCTGCCCCGGCCGTTAGCCATGACTGGCGCGGCCGTTCTGGAACTGATAACCAGACCGCTGGGCAAAAAACCGCCTCTGAGCCGAGACGGTGTGGCCTTTTTCAGTGAGGATCGCTGCTTCAGTTGGCAGAAGGCGCATAAAGAGTTGGGTTATACACCCCAATTCGACTTGAAATCCGGTGTATGGGAAACTGTGACTTGGTATAAAAAAGAAGGATTGTTGTAAGTGTATTCCATCAAATCACTTTATACTCCCGCCCTGGCAGAAGGGGAAGGGGTGGGGACAGCGTATGAGTATTTTGCCAAGCGGTTGGTGTTACGGCCGTGGCTGCAAAATTTGCCTCCTGTCAAACGAATGCTCATTGCCGGGCTGCCGGAAAAGTACGGTTCCAGCCTGGATTTTTTGCTGCTGGCGGAGGAGTTGGGGGCTACGGCCGTCGTTGCCGACGACCGCCCCGCAGCCATCGAAAGACTGCAAAATTCTCTGGCTGCCGCCCAATCCCAAAACTGGTTGATTGGCTGCCAACCGGAAACCCACGTTGTGGCTGACATAAGTGTGATGGTTGAAATGGACTCCTCATTTGATTTGGTTATTTCGTCAGAAGTGTTGCAGCGGTTGGTTGAATCTGACCGGCAAGTGTATGTAGAGAGGGTGGTGGAGTTGGGTACGGCCGTAGCCCTCTTTTGCCCCAACGCCGATAACCCGGCCCACACCAACCGCAGCGGCTTGCACGGCCTCCACTTGAATGAGCTGCAAACGCTTGTCACCCAGCCACCCAGTCACCTTGTCACCGTGTCAGGTTACATAGACATGCCCCCCTTTCCCCCCGGCATCGTTCGTGATGAAGACCAACGCGCCCAGGCCAGCAGTGGCCGGATGGAAGCGTTCGCCATGTGGGGGCTGGGTTACTATGCCCGCCTGGAAAAACTGATTCCCACCTCCATCCGTCGCCGTCAGTCGCACATTGTTTACGCTTTGGCAACAAAAAATTCGTGAAAATTCGTGACTTTACTGAAAAAACCGCAGAGAACGCGGAGATCGCGGAGATCGCGGAGATTTACCAAAGAAAATCCAGACAAATCCGCGCAATCCGCGGCAAAAGAGCGATTAGACTACGGAATACGGCCGTTTCCCATATCCAGGTTTACCCAAAATCCCCCCTACGTTATAATCCCCTCCCAATATATTGAAAGCGATCCACAGGTTGTGCAGATTACACAGATGACCTTACTGAAAAAACCGCAAAGGATGCAAAGATCGCAAAGATTTACCAGAGAAAAATCCTGCAAATCCGCGCAATCCGCGGCTTTTTTCAGTAGACTCACCGATCAACAGTGGAAAAATCTGCGAAAATCTGCGTAATCTGCGGATAAATTCTTGTTTAAGGAAGGAAAAATTATGCCCACAGCGCTAATCACCGGCGTGACCGGCCAGGATGGTTCCTATCTGGCCGAGTTATTGCTGGAAAAAGGATACAACGTTATCGGAATGGTGCGCCGTACCAGCACCGTCAACTTTCACCGCATCGCCCACATTCAGGATCAGATCACCCTGGTTCCCGGCGATCTGGGCGATCAAGTCTCACTCATACACATTCTGGAAGAACATCAACCGGAAGAAGTGTACAACCTGGCCGCGCAATCCTTCGTCCAGACCTCGTGGAACCAGCCCGTTTTCACTGGCGACGTAACTGCATTAGGCGTTACGCGCATTCTGGACGCCATCCGCATCGTCAACCCCAAAATCCGTTATTACCAGGCCAGTTCCAGTGAGATGTTTGGCAAGGTGCAGGAAGTGCCGCAGCGGGAAACCACCCCATTTTATCCGCGCAGCCCGTATGGCGTGGCTAAAGTGTACGGCCACTGGATTACTATCAATTACCGGGAAAGCTACGATATGCACGCTACTTCCGGCATTTTGTTCAACCACGAATCGCCCCGGCGCGGTCTGGAATTTGTCACCCGTAAGATTACTCACCACGTGGCCCAAATAAAATTGGGGCTGACGGATGAGCTACGCCTGGGTAATCTGGATGCCCGCCGGGATTGGGGCTATGCTGGGGATTACGTCCAGGCGATGTGGCTCATGCTACAACAAGACACTCCGGATGATTACGTCGTGGCCACCGGTGAAACCCATTCCGTCGAGGAGTTCCTCGTAGCTGCTTTTGGCTGCGTCAATCTGGACTGGCACGATTACGTGGTGCAGGATGAACGCTTTATGCGGCCGGCCGAAGTAGATTTGCTTGTGGGCGATCCCAGCAAAGCCGGCCGCCAACTGGGTTGGGAACCCAACGTCTCCTTCCCGGAACTGGTGAAAATGATGGTGGATGCGGATATAAAGATGTTGGAGGCGGGGCAAACGCCGATGTAAAAATAGAGATTGGGAGATTGGGAGATTGCGGGCCGCTGACGGCAAATCTCCAATCTCTAATCTCCAATCTCTTTTCAGGAGACAAAAAATGAGTACCAAACCAATCAAATTCGGCACTGACGGCTGGCGCGGCCGTATTGCTGAAGAGTATACCTTTGACAGTGTGCGCCGCGTGGCTCAGGGCTTTGCCGCCTTTATGCAGCAGCAAGGGCTGGCCGAAAAAGGGGTCATTGTGGGGCATGACAAGCGGTTTCAGGCCGAGTATTTTGCTGCTGCTGCCGCTGAGGTGATGGCCGCTAACGGTATCAAGGTGTGGCTGACGGATGGGGCTACGCCGACGCCGACGATTTCTTATTCCGTGGTGGCCAAGCAGGCGGGCGGGGCGATTAATATTACCGCCAGCCACAACCCCCCGGTGGATTGCGGCTTCAAAGTGCGCGATCCGGGCGGCGGAGCTATTCCCCCGGCCGACTTGCTGAAAATTGAGGCAGCTATCCCCGATATTGGCGCGGTGAAAAGGATGCGTTTGGGTGATGCGATGACTGACGGCCGTATCATCAAATTTGACGCCGCGCCCGATTACATTGCCCAATTGCAGCGGCTGGTTGACCTGGAGCCGCTCAAAGAAGCCGGGTTTAAGGTGCTGGTGGATTGCATGTGGGGCAACGGGGCCGGTTGGTTTCCCCGCCTGTTAGGCGGCGGCAAGACAAAAATTACCGAAGTCCACAACGAGCGCAATCCCATCTTCCCCAAAATGTTACGGCCGGAGCCAATTCCGCCCAATGTGGATGACGGTTTGAGCTACGTGAGTAAAATCGGGGCGGATATTGCCATCATCAATGACGGCGACGCTGACCGGGTAGGCTTTGGCGACGAGCATGGTAATTTTATGGATCAACTGCGCGTTTACGGCCTGATGGGGTATTACATGCTGGAAGTGCGCGGCGAGCGCGGCCCCATCGTCAAGACGATTTCCACGACCAAGATGCTGAACAAGTTGGGCGAAATTTACGGCGTACCGGTGTACGAGACGGGCGTTGGCTTCAAATATATCGCGCCGAAGATGGTAGAAGTGGACGCTATGATTGGCGGCGAGGAGAGCGGCGGTTACGCTTTCCGCGGGCACGTACCGGAGCGGGATGGCATTCTGGCCGGGCTATATATGCTGGACATGATGGCCCGTACGGGGAAAACGCCGTCGCAGCTTTTGCAAGCGTTGTTTGACCTGGTGGGGCCGCATTATTACGAGCGGATTGACACGGCGTTTGACCAGGAACGCAAAGCAGAAATTCAGCAAAATGTCGCCAATGCTCACCCGGATTCGATTGCCGGGCTGAAGGTGACGGATATTGTGACGATTGACGGCCGTCAATTCATCATGGAAGACGGCGGCTGGCTGCTTATCCGCTTCAGCGGCACAGAACCGATCATCCGCGTCTACTGCGAAACGACGCATGAGGACAAGGTAGATGATATTCTGGACGCCGGGATGCGGCTGGCGGGATTACGTAATTAGATAATTAGATAATTAGGTAATTGGGTAATTACGCAATTACCCAATTACAATCAAACACAACATGACCAAATACGACAAACCTATTCAAGATTATTACCCGGACGAGTTGAGTTACTGCTATGGCTGCGGCCGTTTGAATGAGGACGGGCTGCACATTCAAAGTTTTTGGGATGGTGAGGAGACGGTGGCCCGGTTTGAGCCACGGCCGTATCATATGGCGATTCCCGGTTACGTTTACGGCGGCCTGATCGCTTCCCTGGTAGACTGCCACGGCACAGGCTCGGCGGCGCTGGCCGCTTACCGGGCCGAAGGCCGCGCCCCGGACACCTTGCCTCCTCTCCGTTTTGTCACCGCCTCCCTACACGTGGATTACCTCAAGCCCACCCCGCTAGGCCCCACCCTCGTCCTGCGCGGCAAAGTGAAAGAAGTGAAAGGCCGTAAAGTGACGGTGGACATTGACGTCTTTGCCGGTGACGTGCAAACGGCCAAAGGGCAGGTGGTAGCCGTGCAGGTTCCTGATGAATGGGGATTGGCGGGGTGACAGGGTGACACGGTGACAGGGTGACAAGGTGACAGGGTGACAAGGTGACAGGGTGACAAGGTGACTAACGACTACCCGACTAATGACTTTAATTGATACGCATTGCCATTTGGATTTTGAGCGGTTTGACGAGGACCGGGATGAGGTTGTGGTGCGAGCGACGGCCGTTGGCGTGCAGCGCATCATTGTGCCGGCGCTGGATTTGCAAAACTGCGAGACGGTGTTGGCGTTGACGGAACGGTACGAGGGAGTATATGCGGCTGTAGGTGTGCATCCCAATTCCTCGGCCGATTGGCAAGATGGCTGGATTGGCGCTTTGCGAGAGATGGCCCAGGCGGAGAAGGTCGTCGCCATTGGCGAGATTGGTCTGGATTATTATTGGGACGACGTGCCGAAGCCGGTACAGCACCGGGCCTTAGGGCAGCAGCTGGAACTGGCGGCGGCGTTGGGGCTGCCGGTGATTATTCACAACCGGGAGGCGAGCGGGGACGTGCTGGCCCTGCTGCGGGAATCGCCGCTGGCTTTCCGGGAAAATGCGGGGGTGTTACATTCCTTTTCGGCAGATTGGGAGACGGCCGTAGCTGCCCTGGATATGGGGTTCCACCTCGGTTTCACCGGCCCCGTCACCTTCAAAAAAGCGGTCGAACTGCGCCAGATTGCCGTCAAAGCGCCGCTGGATCGCATTTTGGTAGAGACAGACGCCCCCTTCCTCACGCCCCAACCCTACCGGGGCAAGCGCAATGAACCGGCTTACGTCCGTTTTGTGGCAGAGCGGATTGCGGCAGAAAGGGGGCTGGATACGGCCGTATTTGCCCAGCACACTACCGAGAATGCCCAACGATTGTTTGGCGTGATGCGTGATACGTGATGCGTGAGTTGCCTTCACGTATCACGCAGCACGCCAGATTTTGTGATGACCGACCCTATTCCCGACCTCTCCATCATCATCGTTAGCTGGAATGTGCGCGATTTACTGCGGGAATGTTTGCAATCGGTGGCGGTGGGGCAAGGGGAGCTGGATTTAGAGGTGATTGTGGTGGACAGCGCCTCTGCGGATGGTTCGCCGCAGATGGTGATGGCAGAATTTCCCTGGGTGGATTGTGTAACTTGCGCGGAGAACGTGGGTTTCCCTAAAGGAAACAATATCGGGCTGGAACGAGCGCACGGCCGTAACCTTCTCCTCCTCAATCCCGACACCATTATTCACGATGACGCCCTGTCCCTAATGGTTGGTTTCCTGGATACTCATCCTGACGTAGGATTGATTAGCCCGCAATTGCTAAATAATGATGGTACGGTACAATCATCCCGGCGACGGTTCCCGACATTGAAAATAGCATTTTTTGAAAGTACCTGGCTGGAAGGTTATGCGCCGGACAGCCTGCTGCAAAATTTTTACGCGCTGGATTTGGCGGATGCGGAAACGGCCGACGTGGATTGGGTGACTGGCGCTTGTATGATGACCCGGCGGGATGTGGTACAGGTGGTCGGTGGCATGGATGAAGCCTACTTTATGTATTCGGAAGAGTTGGATTGGTGCCGCCGCATTAAAGAGGCTGGTTGGCGCATTGTGTATTTGCCGGCGGCCCAAGTAACCCATTATGTGGGAAAAAGCAGTGAACAGGCTGTCACGCAGCGCCACATCAATTTCAACCGGGCCAAATTACGGTACTATCGGAAGTATCACGGCCGTTTCCCTACAGCCGTTTTACGTTTATACTTATTAAGCAGTTATTTATTACAAATTTTTATTGAAGGGTTCAAAGGACTCATAGGCCATAAACGGCCGTTACGCTGGCAGCGCGTCAGAGCGTATTGGTCCGTCATACGTTCCGGGCTGAAGCCGGCGGGTTATTGATAGTGAGGTGATCGCATGGGAAGAAAAAAAGTCACAATCGAACTCTCTGAGGGAGATTACAATTATCTGGCAGGCATCGCCAAAACGTGCGACTGGACGCTGGAAGAAGTGGTGGTGCAGTGCATTCGCGCCGGTATGCCGCCCACCCTCAGCAAAGTGCCCGACCCTTTCTACGACGAACTGATCAAACTGAACGCCATGGGCGACCGTGACCTGATGCGTATTGCCGATGGCAACTGGCCGCTGCCGGAAAATCAGGATGATTTACACCGTAAGGCCGATTTCGTTGCCCTGCGTCGCACTTATGCGTTATCTCTTCTTAAATGGCGCGGCCATCCTATCAGCCCCGATGAAACGATGTTTGGTTAGAACAGGTGACAGTCACTTTTAAAGTGACTGTCACCTGCTTGTATTTATGAAAATCGGGTTGGTAACGGGCGAATACCCGCCCATGGCAGGGGGCGTGGGGGCATTTTCCCAGGAACTGGCGCGAGCATTGGCGGCTGCCGGGCATGAACTGCATATTATCACCAGCACCCAGGCCTGGCCGCCGGACGTCAAAAAGAAGTTCCAGCGAGTGCGGGAGCCATTCGACCTCGGTTTTGCTCAAATTCATCCCTACCTCAAAAAATGGCGTATTACCGAACTGCATAAAATTGTGGATATTGTCGTCCGGCAGGAGCTGGAACTGGTTAACATTCAGTACCAGGCGGCGGCGTATAACATGCGCAGCCCGGCCGTCAATTTGCTGCCCTGGCGGCTGCGCGGAGTGGCGGTTACGGCCGTCACCTGCCACGATCTGCGCGTTCCTTATCTTTTCCCCAAAGCAGGGCGGCTGCGGCGCACGGCCGTCAACTTCATGGCCCGGCAGGCGGACGGCGTTATTGCTACCAACCCTGAAGATTATGAAGCCTTGCAGAGATTAGAGATTGGCGATTCGAGATTGGCGCAGATACCCATTGGCAGCAACATTGAGGTGTATGACGTGACGCCGCAGGAGGTTACGGCCGCGCGCGCCGAACTTTCTCTGGCGGCCGACGCTTATTTGTTGGGCTATTTCGGTTTTCTCAACGAGAGCAAGGGGGCGGATACACTCATCCGGGGGCTGGCCGATCTGCCGGAAAACGTGCATCTGGTCTTCATCGGCGGGCGCACCGGCAGCAGCGATACGGCCAACAATGCCGCCTTTTGGCAGCAGTTGGACGACCTTATCATCCAACTGAACCTGACGTGGCGGGTGCATTGGACAGGCTTTGTTCCGGCGCATCACGTTTCTACCTGGCTGCAAGCGGCGGATGTGCTGGTGATGCCGTACCGGGATGGGGCGTCGCTGCGCCGGGGGACGTTGATGGCCGCTTTGGCCCACGGCCGTCCCCTCATCACCACTACGCCCACCACACCCACGCCGGAACTGGCGCACGGCCGTAACGTCTGGCTGGTTCCGCCTGATGATGCGGCAAAACTGGCAACGGCCGTACAAACCCTCCTGAACGATCCCGTTTTACGCCAAAATCTGGGCCAGGCGGCGGTGCAGACGGCCAAATTATTTACCTGGGAGAAGATTGCGGGGGATACGGCCGTGTTCTTTCAGCAGCTATTGGTTAAACAAGTGGCTTGACCCTCTTCTACAGGTTGTCTACAATGAACCCAGGCAGACAGCCAAGAACTATTACGGGAATAAAACGATGAGTACACCAATTACTTATACAGCGGAAAGCGTCCTCGAATCCCTCGGTTATCCCGATCCAATGACAGCGGCGCGCCAACAGGCCAGAATGATTCTGTTGGGACGTTTGGCGCATTATCAGGCGGCTATCAGGCAACTGGAAAAGAAATGGGGGCTGACCCTGGAGCAAATGCGGCAAAAATATGAACAGGAAGGGGAAGAGAATTTTGAGGCCGACGACGATTATTTGCAGTGGCAGTGGTGTGACGATGCCATCCAGGCAATTCAAGCCCAGTTAGAAGCCCTTCAGTAAACCAGATTCTACGGCCATGCTGTATTTATTTGAGAGATATGCCGACCTGTTCCATTCCTGGAAAATCATTCAATATGAGCAGGAAGGCGATACTTATATGCTGCGAGTTGCTGCTACATTGAAGGATAGTAGTCAGTTGATGATTCGTGACTATCTCTTTGAAGACGGCCGTCGCAAGTATGCGTACCAGTGGATGAATGCCGATCATACTTTACATCGCCGTTGGGACAATGCGCCCCATTGGCCGGATATTGCTACAGCGCCCCATCACGTCCACATAGCGGGGAAAACTCAACCAGAATCCTCTATTATCACCAATTTGGAGGATTTATTTCAGTTTTTGCAGGATTGGTTGTAGCGGTAGCGCCGCATTAAACCGTGATTCGGACAGGATTTACAGGATTAACAGGATTTTTGCGAGTTATGTCAATAAAAATCCTGTAAATTCTGTGAACCCTGTCAAAAATCAGCGAAAAATTGGTTGTTTTCGTGATTTTATTTGTCTCCACGGTTAAGTGCAGTGTTACCTCTGCCGCGGATTGCGCGGATTTTACAGGATTTAATCCGCGCTAATCCGCGCAATCCGCGGCAAAAATCTCACGCAGCACGGCCGCAGCCCCAGCTTTTTACCCGTCATACCCCGCCATCATCTCCATCAGCCGCCGCACTGGATACACAATCGTTTTTTTGTTTGACAGTCGCCGGGAAATTGCCTATATTAACCGCGCTAATAGAACAGATATTTCAATGGTGCAGGGTGGCAAAGTTGCAGGGTGAAAAACTACTTTGCCACTCTGCTACTTTGCCACATTCAAAAACTATGGAAATCGGAACTGTAAAACAAATCAACATTGATGATGAAGTGCGCGAATCGTATTTAAGTTACGCGATGAGCGTGATTGTATCGCGGGCGCTGCCGGACGCACGGGACGGCCTGAAGCCGGTGCAGCGGCGTATTCTGTACGCTATGCACGATATGGGGCTGCGGCCCAATACGGCCTACAAAAAATCGGCCAGAGTGGTGGGGGAAGTGCTGGGCAAGTACCATCCCCACAGTGACCAGGCAGTGTATGACGCCATGGTGCGTATGGCCCAGGATTTTTCCCTGCGCTACATGCTGGTGGACGGGCAGGGCAACTTCGGTTCGATTGACGGGGATGCGGCGGCAGCGATGCGCTATACGGAAGTGCGCATGTCACCGATGGGCTTTGACATGCTGGAGGACATCAGCAAGGATACGGTGGACTTCACAGCTAACTTTGACGATTCGCTAAAGGAGCCGGTGGTGCTGCCGGCGACTATCCCCAATATGTTGGTGAACGGGGCGACGGGCATTGCCGTGGGCATGGCGACCAGTATTCCGCCGCATAATCTGGGCGAAGTGGTGGACGCCCTGGTTTATATGCTGGATCATTGGCGCAAGATTGACAATATCGGCCTGGCGGATTTGATGCAGTTTATTCAGGGGCCGGATTTCCCTACGGGCGGTCTCATCTTCCGCTACAAGCAGCGCAAGGATGAGGAGATTGACGCCATCACCCAGGCGTATGCCACGGGGCGGGGCCGGGTGACGGTGCGGGCCAAGGCCCACGTGGAGCGGATGGGGCGGAATAAGTCGCGCATTGTGATTACGGAGCTGCCTTACCAGGTGAACAAGACGAATTTGCTGGGGCGCATTGCTGATTTGCACAGAGACGGCCGTATCGAAGGCTTAACCGACATGCGGGACGAATCCGACCGAAACGGGATGCGTATTGTCATTGAAACGACGCGCAACGTGGAGCCGGAGGACGTGCTGGCCCAGTTGTTCAAACTGACCCCTATGCAAAGCACTTTCAGTATTTCTTTGCTGGCTTTGGTGAATGGGGAACCGCGTATCCTGACACTGAAACAAGCGCTGCGCGTCTTTCTGGAACACCGGCTGGAAGTGGTGCGGCGGCGCAGCGAATATGATCTGGCCAAGGCGGAACGGCGGGCGCACATTCTGGAAGGGCTGCTGACGGCGCTGGATCATCTGGATGCGGTGATTGCTGCCATTCGCAAATCCCGCACGGCGGAGACGGCGAAGGCGAATTTGCGCAAGAAATTCAAGCTGACGGAGATTCAGGCGCAGGCGATTCTGGATATGCAACTGCGGCGGCTGGCGGCGCTGGAGCGGCGCAAAATCCAGGATGAATATAAGGAAGTGCGCGGCCTGATTAAATATCTGACCCGCCTGCTGGCCAATCCCAAAATGATGCGGGACGTGATTAAGGCGGATTTGCTGCAAGTGCGGGAGACGTATGCGGATACGCGCCGCTCGCAGATTGTGGGTGGTACGGAGAGCAAGGCGCTGACGGCAACGGATTTGCTGCCGGATGAGCAGGTGTGGGTATTGGCCGGGGAGAAGGGGACGCTGGCCCGCACCACGTCGCCGGAGATGGTGAAGATTCCGGTGAAGCCGAAGGAGCCGCCGTTTGCTTTGCTGCAAGCGAATACGCAGGATATTTTGTACTTGTTTGCCGCGGACGGCCGTGCCGTGAGTTTGCCCGTCTACCAGTTGCCCCAGGCGCGGGAATTGGGAGTGGGCACGCATTGGGCGGAATTGACCGGCTTTTCCCGCCGGGATCATCTGGCGGCGGTGTTGGTCTTGCCGGTGCAGGCGGCAGGCTACCTGTTCCTGACGACGCTGGGGGGCGTGGTGAAGCGGGTGCGGGTGGAAGATTTGCCGGGTATCACGTCGGAACCGTTTACGGTGATGAATGTGGCGAAGCATGATGCGCTGGGTTGGGCGCGGCTGACGCCGGGGGATCAGGAGGTGATTTTGGCAACGGCCGTAGGCCAGGCCATTCGCTTCAAGGAAGAGTCGGTGCGGCCTATGGGGCTGGCAGCGGCCGGGGTGATGGGCATCAAACTGGCGGATGAAACAGACGGGGTGGTAGCCATGGACGTGGTAGATCCGGAGACCTATTTGTGGAGCATTACGGATAACGGGCTGGCGCGGGCTACACTTCTGCAGGAGTATCCCACGCAGGGCCGGCACGGGCAGGGGGTGCGCAATATCAAACTGACAAAGGGCGCGGCGGAAGTAGCGGCGGCGGTCGTCTGTTCGGAAAAGACGGAAATTTTGGTGAAGATGGCGACCGGTTCGGTGAAGAAGTGGCAGGTAAAGAAGGGGGCTACAGGCAGCCGGCAGGTTGTCCCCAAACCGATCATGAAGGTGGGGGATCGTAACCGGGTGACGGGGGCGCTGCGCACGGCGGAAAGGCCGGATGTGATGGAGGAGGCTAAGGTTGGGCAGCCTCAGCAGCTTTCTCTGATAGACGCGGCCAAACCAAAGCGGCGTAAAAAGCGGAAATAGACGGGGTTTTGCGGTACAATTAGCAGTGTTCAGTTTACAGACACTGAATACTGAACACTAACAGACTAAGTGAACGTCCCAAAATAACTTCCCGTTTTGGTTCGTAGTAACCGCTTTAGCGGTTTGGACGACTAAAGTCGTTACTACGAACTAATTTCTGGACAACTACTAAGCGGAGATGATAGAACATGAGTTACAAAGACCAATGGGCAACTGACGAACAGGGCAATCAATTTATTTTTACGGTAGAGATGCAGCGTCGTTTGGCGGCGGCGGGGTTGGCAGTGGAACCGGCTTCTTTGTCCCAGCTTGAGGATAAGCCGGTACGGACAGCGCCGCCTCCGGCGCGGAGCCAGAGCAGGGATAGAGACAGGGGGACGGCCGTATCTTCCGAGACCCGGCCGGCCGATATTCCCGAACCGTTGACCATTCAGATTGATTCCATGACGGGCAAATACATTGGCCGGATGAAGTGGTATAACGCCAAAAAAGGGTTTGGTTTCCTTATTCGGGGCGGCGGCGAAGAAATTTTCTTCCACAAAACTGGCACAGAAATGGACCCCGCCGAATTGCAAGAAGGCCAGTGGGTTTTGTATGACGTGGAGGAAACCCACAAAGGGCCGGAAGCCACCGATATTGAACCATATGAAGGCGATACGACGGGATTGACGGCGTGATTTGGTATTGAGATATTGGGATATTTTTCCTACCCCAATATCCCAATATCCTAATATCCTATCCCAATGCTCTCGATATGCCCTCGAACCAATCTCCCCAAGGCCGCGTCCGGCCGTACACAGACCCCTTGCTGGAAAACAGCAGCCTGCGGGATAACTTGACGGATGAGCAGGCGGCCGCGTTGTGGGATTGGGGCACGGTCGTCATCACCCAAAAAGCTGCGTTGACGGCGCAATTCCCCGATGAAGAAGCCAATCATATACTGGAGCAAACAAGTACGGCCGTGCGCCTGATCATGCAGGGGGTGAATGATCTGGTGGGGAGTGTGGGACGGCCGTTAACCTTTGACGTAATTGACGACACGATGATGCGTTTGCTGAAAAACCTGCACTGGCTGACGGATCGGCGGTTGACGGCAGCTCAGCAAGCCAGCCGCGCGGCGTTTAGCCAGGCGCGCGGTGCGGGGGATGTTGACGCCGCTTTTGCCGCGTTGCTTGCGTTGATTAGTTCTGAGGACAGACCATCTGCATGAAAATTCGCATAGCCAGCCTGGGGTGGTTGCTGTTGATCATAATTGCGGCCTGCAATTCTGCTCCGGCAACACCCCCTCCCGTTCGTCAGCCTGACCAGACAGACGCTTGGTACCAGATTTACTTTACCGATCCCGCCTGCCCGCCGGAAGAGGCGCGGCAGGGCGGCATAGACGAAATTATTGCTGAGGATTTACGCCAGGCGCAGTTGCAGGTGGACGTAGCGGCTTTTGATCTGGATGCGGAACCGATTGTCAACGCGCTGCTTGATCTGGCAGACCGGGGTGTGGGAGTACGGGTGGTGACGGATTCAGACAACGCGGATCAAAGCTCTGTTCGCCGTTTACGTAATGCCGGTATCAGTGTGGTGGAGGACAAGCGGTCGGCGCTGATGCACAATAAGTTTATGGTGGTTGACGGCCGTATCATCTGGACCGGCTCCCTGAA
This sequence comes from Ardenticatenaceae bacterium, assembly GCA_027054335.1. Classification (GTDB taxonomy): domain Bacteria; phylum Chloroflexota; class Anaerolineae; order Promineifilales; family Promineifilaceae; genus JAJRTP01. The sequence continues at coordinate 760 of JALUPA010000439.1, read as the reverse complement.
TTACACCAGCAATGGCGCTTATTGCAACAATAACAACGCCGTCCGTCTGGATTCGCCGCGCCTGGCAGCCAACTATCTCGCCGAAATGGATGAGATGTATGACGGCCGTGCTTTTGGCCCGACGTCCCCAGTCAATACGCCCAACGAGCAGCTTATTCTGGAGGGTATCCGCCTGCAAAATTATTTTGGCCCGGAAACGGAGCTTGGGCCTATCATTGGGGCGGAAATTGAACAGGCCAAAAGTGAGATATTGTTTATGGCTTTCTCTTTCACGCTGGATGATATAGGCGAACCGATGCTAGACAAGGCTACGTCTGGGGTAAACGTACGCGGCGTGTTTGAAACGTCCGGGGCGGGCAGCGATTCCAGTTATTACGGGGATATGAGCGCGTTTGGGTTGCCTAACCTGGAGGTGCGGCTGGATGGCAACCCGCGTATTATGCACCACAAAGTCATCATTATTGATCGAGAAACGGTGATTTTAGGTTCCTTCAATTTCAGCAGCAACGCCAACGACAGCAATGACGAAAATATCCTCATTGTGCATGATCCTGTTTTTGCTAACTATTTTGTGGAAGAATTTACGGCCGTGTGGGATGAGGCGGAATAGTGGTTGGAGATTTAGAGATGGGAGGTAAGCGTTCACCCCCCTCGTTCCACGCTCCGCGTGGAATGCTCTTGCCAGACGCTCCGCGTCGCGTGGACGCAGAGCGTCCGGGTGGGCATTCCCACGTAGAACGTGGGAACGAGACGGGGGAGT
>JALUPA010000438.1 GCA_027054335.1 Ardenticatenaceae bacterium | reverse complement strand
GACAAGCCATTTATTTTTGATCGTTTTTACCGGGGGGGATTGGCGCGGGATGGAAATGTGCCGGGCACGGGTTTGGGTTTGGCAATTGTGCAGCGGATTGTGGATCGGTACGACGGCCGTATCGAATGGGACAGCCAACTGGGCCAGGGAACTTGGTTCACCGTTTGGCTGCCGGCCGTATGGGAAGTAGAATGACGCGGCTGGATTACGCTTTCTACGCCCGGCCTGCCTGCACAGTGGCTCAGGCCTTGCTGGGAAAGCGGTTGGTGCGTTCGGTTAACGGCCGTCGCCTGAGCGGCCTCATTGTAGAAACAGAAGCATACTGCGACAGCGATGAGCGTGATCTGGCCTGCCACGGTGACCGGGCCAACCAAGGCCAGCCCACAGCTCGTTCCGCCATCATGTTTGGCCCTGCCGGGCACGCCTACGTCTACTTCACCTACGGAATGCACTGGATGTTTAACGTGGTTACCGGTGAACCCGGTCAGGCCAACGCCGTTCTCATCCGCGCCTTGCAGCCGGAAGAGGGGGTAGAAGTGATGACGGAGCTGCGCAACGGACGGCCGTATGCCCAACTAACCAACGGCCCGGCCAAGCTGGCCCAGGCGTTAGCCATAGACAAATCCCTCAACGGGGCAAACCTTTGTGACCCTGGTGGGGTTATATGGTTAGAATACGCGCTAGTCGTAGCGCCAGAGGTCATTGCCACCGGCCCGCGCATTGGCCTGGGCCAAACCCCGGAACCGTGGTTGTCCATGCCCTGGCGTTACTGGATTCGGGACAACCCCTTTGTTTCCAGGTGAAAAGTGGCAAAGTGGTAGAGTGACAAGGCGGCCGGTTACTCTGCCACCCTGCCGCTGGCAACTTTGCAACCTATTAAAGGAGAACCTATGAAGTTATTAGAAGGAAAGAAAGCATTTATTTTCGGTATTGCTAACAAGAATTCTATAGCCTGGGGAATTGCTCAGGAACTGCATGAACAGGGGGCGCAGTTGGGCTTTAGTTATGCCATTCCCGCGCTGGAAAAGAGGGTACGGCCGTTAGCCGATCAACTCGGCGTGGAATTTCTGGACGAATGTAACGTCCAGGACGATGCAGCCATTGCCGCCACCTTCGCCCGCGCCGCCGACTATTTTGACGGCGAAATAGACATTCTGGTTCACGCCATCGCCCACGCCAAACGAGAAAACCTCACCGGCAAATACGTGGATACCGACCGGGATGGTTTTCTCATGGCCATGGACATCAGCGTTTACAGCTTTGTGGCCCTGGCCAAAGCGGCCGTTCCCCTGATGCCCAACGGTGGCAGCATAATTTGTATGAGCTTTTACGGCGCGGAAAAAGCCATCCCCCATTACAACGTGATGGGTGTGGCAAAAGCGGCTCTGGAAGCCAGTACCCGCTATCTGGCTGCCGACCTGGGACCGCAGAACGTCCGCGTCAACGCTATTTCTGCCGGCCCCATTAAAACATTGTCCGCGGCCGGTATTTCCGGTTTTCGCAAAATGCTGCGCTATACCGAAGAGCGCAACCCCCTGCGCCGCAATGTGGATCAACGCGAAGTGGGGCAGACGGCCCTTTATCTATGCAGCGACTTGAGCAGCGGTGTCACCGGTGAGGTTATTTACGTAGATGCCGGTTACCACATTCTGGGGATGCCCGAGCCGCCAGAAAAGTGGGAATAAGCCTTAACTATGTTTGTAATCATCCGGCGTTAATGTATTGACGAAATACTTGACACGCCGCATTGATTGGCTATACTCGATTCGGTTACTTAGACAATAGATATTCTTATCTGGAGCAGCAGAGGGACCGGCCCGATGAAGCTGCAGCAACCCCCGCAAAGTGGGAAGGTGCTAATTCCGTCAGCAGAAGCTGGAAGATAAGAGGAAGATACGAAATTTTTCGCCTCTTGCTCGCCAGCAAGAGGTTTTTTTGTAAAAAGCAGCAGGCGGCAGGCTGCAAGCGGCAAGTTTACCCTTAACCTGCAACTTGCAACCTGCAACTTGCAACCATAAATCGGAGGTTCATACTTATGACAACTACTTTTATGACAGCGCCCAGCCTGTTATTTACGTCTGAATCGGTCACCGAAGGGCACCCTGACAAGATGTGTGACCAGATTAGTGACGCCGTTTTGGATGCGTTACTGGAACAAGACCCGTATGCCCGCGTTGCTTGCGAAACGGCCGTAAAAACCGGCTTCGTCATGCTCCTGGGCGAAATCAGCACTACCGGCTTTGTGGATTTTGACCGGCTGGTGCGCGAAGTCGTTGTAGACATTGGCTTTGACGACAGCAGCAAAGGGTTCGACGGCAACACCTGCGGCGTTCAGGTAGCCGTAGCTGCTCAAAGCTCTGACATCGCCCAAGGCGTAGACCGGGCGCTGGAATATCGCAGCAACGGTAACCGTCAGCAGATGGAAGTGGAAACGTTGGGGGCTGGCGACCAGGGTATGATGTTTGGCTATGCCTGCAACGAGACTGACGTCCTCATGCCCCTGCCCATTTACCTGGCCCACAACCTGACCCGTCGCCTGGCTCAGGTGCGCAAAGAAGGCATCCTGCCCTGGGTGCGGCCCGACGGCAAATCTCAGGTGACGATTGAGTACAGCTTTGGCAAACCCAAACGGGTGCATACCGTACTCATCAGCACCCAGCACGCTCCCGACGTAGATAACGACACCATCCGCGCCGGAATTATCGAGCATGTCATCAACCCCATCCTGCCGCCGGAAATGGTAGATGATGAACTGCGTATCTTTGTCAACCCCACCGGTCGTTTCGTCGTGGGTGGCCCTATGGGTGACGCCGGCGTGACCGGCCGGAAAATCATCGTGGATACCTATGGCGGCATGGGGCGGCATGGCGGCGGCGCCTTCAGCGGCAAGGATTGCACCAAAGTAGACCGCAGTGCGGCTTATGCAGCCCGTTGGGTGGCCAAGAATTTGGTGGCGGCCGGTTTGGCCGAGCGGTGTGAAGTGCAGTTGGCCTACGCCATCGGCGTGGCAGAACCTCTCAGTATCAACGTGGAAACGTTTGGCACGAGTCCCTACACTTCGGAGCAGTTGGTGGACTTGATTGAAGATCATTTTGATTTGCGCCCCGGCGCTATCATTCGAGACCTGAACCTGCGCCGCCCCATTTACCGGGCCACGGCTGCCTACGGCCACTTTGGCCGCGACGACATTGAAGCTCCCTGGGAAAATACAGACCGGGCAGAGGCTTTACGCGCCGCTATGGTTCAGGCGGAACCGGTTCTGGCGTAAATGTATACCTCCGAGGTTTCTAAAACTTCGGAGGTGTTGCTGTGTTGATTTTTTCTTGACGCAGATTCTCCCCTGCGTTAGAATTGCCTGTCTTATAACCGACATAACAGTTAAAAGGAAAGAAACCCGGTTTCCCTGGCTTGATTGCTGGAGAAAGCAGCCGGGTTTCTTGTCCGAAATGAGGATCACGTGTTTGAATCATTAGGCAGCCGTTTGCAAACAGTTTTTGATGGCTTGCAGCGACGCGGCAAATTGACGGAAGCGGACGTAGACAAAGCGATGCGCGAAGTGCGCCTAGCTTTGCTGGAAGCGGACGTCAACTTCAAGGTGGTGAAGAGCTTTGTGGCCCGGGTGCGGGAACGCGCTGTCGGTCAGGAAGTGATGCGCAGCCTGACGCCGGGCCAGCAGGTAGTCAAGATTGTCCATGACGAACTGGTGACAACGCTGGGTGAACCGGGGCGGCTGCAACTCGGTTTGCAATCTCCGGCTGTGATTATGTTGGTGGGTTTGCAAGGGGCTGGTAAGACCACAATGGCCGGGAAACTGGCGCTCTACCTGCGTAAGCAGGGCAGACGGC
>JALUPA010000437.1 GCA_027054335.1 Ardenticatenaceae bacterium | reverse complement strand
CGGACTTCACAGCGGCAAATAGCGCGAATTCTTGGCCTAATTTTCCGATTCAACGATAAATGCATTGCGTTGTCGCTATCAGCATGAATAGATCAGACGTTCCCTAATATTGCAAAAAAAAAGATTGTGTCCGCACTAGAAGATGCAAATCCCGATCTTATTAGTCTAACAGATGAAGAAAAGCAAAGAATTATGACTCAAGTGGGGCGACAACTATCCTGATAGAGGGGGATATCATGATCAAATAACTGCTGAAAAACCAATCCCACTCCCTGCACCCTGTTTTTTCAGGCGGATTTCATCCTGCAGTGCCTGAAACAATTTTTCCTCAGTCATTGAATCCCCCATAAGCCTGAATTGCCGAAGAGCCACCATGAAGTCCCCGAATGTCACGCCATCCAGCTTGTTCTTGACTCTCTGTTCCCACTCGTTGTCGGCATCCCGCGCTGGACCCGTGGCGTCCTTGAGAACCTGCCTGAACATTTCCCAGCGCTGGTCTGCCTGAAGGCTATGGAAACGCACCTTGAGATCAAAGCGGCGCAGGGATGCCTCATCGAGGGTATCTATGAGATTGGTAGAGCAAATAAACAACCCCCTGAAATGCTCCATCTGTGTCAGGAGTTCATTGACCTGGGTAATTTCCCAACTCACGCTGGAATTGCGCCTGTCCTGCAGAAAACTGTCTGCCTCATCGAGCAACAGAATGGCGCCATCCTGATCAGCCTCGTTAAACATTCTGGCGATTCTTTTCTCCGTGCCGCCTACCCACATGCTCAGGATATCCGAGGCCCGTTTTACAAGAAGCGGCCTGCCCAGCCTCCTGGCAACGTGCCGGCCAAAGGCTGTCTTCCCCGTTCCAGGCGGCCCATAGAGACACAGGCGTCCGCTCCCGGACTTTTCCAATCCTGACACCAACCGGCCCAGGGGTGGCGTGGTATTGAGCAGATCCATGCGGTAGGTCATCTCTCCGGCATCCCTTGCCCCATGTACCTTGGGGAGCCCCATGGCATTGCACCAGTTGTTGAGCATTGCCTCC
>JALUPA010000436.1 GCA_027054335.1 Ardenticatenaceae bacterium | reverse complement strand
CCAGCTTATTTCAACGGCTTTGGCTGGACACGAAGGGGTATGCACAGTTTGTTTAACCCCCATATATTCTGTCAACCCCATGAAATCCCAAAGAGCCAAATTCCAAAGGGCCCATATTCTGTATGAAGTTTTCCATCTTCTCTCTCCTTCTCCTCGCCGCCCGCCGGGTATGGAACCGGCGGCTGCTCATGCTCTCCCTCCTGGCGGGATTGGTAACGGCCGTCGGCCTGCTCGCCAGCATTCCCCTCTACGCCGACGCCGTGCAAAACCGGCTGCTGCAAGGAGAACTGACAGACGCAGGCACATACCGGCCCCCCTTCGCCTTCCTCTGGCGCTACATCGGCGCCTGGAACGGGGACGTAACCTGGGCCGATTACCAGCCCATCAACGACTACCTCAGCCAACAAGCGCCCGGCGTCGTCGGTTTGCCGCTGGACGGGCAAACAAGTGGTGAGCCGAGCCGAACTATCCGCCACGTCAGCACGGCCAAACTGCGCCTGTTCCCCGGCGACGGCGGCGGTTTTAATGAAGGCGAACCGCTCATCTGGGCCAACGTGGGCTTTGTGTCCGGCCTGGCCGAGCAAATCGAACTGGTGGAGGGGCGTTATCCAGCGGAAAGCGCGTCCGGCCGCGCCGCCGAAGTCATCGTCAGCCGGACGCTGGCCGACCAGTTGGGGCTGCAAACGGGCGAGGCGTACACCCTCTTCGGGCCGGGCGGCGACGGGACGCAGATTCCCCTGCAAATTGTGGGCGTCTGGCGGCCGGTGGACGAGACCGCGCCCTTCTGGTTCTACCAGCCGGACGCTTTTGACGAGATGCTGCTCACCAGCGAGGGGCAGTTTGTCCAGCACGTCGTCCCCGCGCTGGACAATCCGGTAAGTACGGCCGTCTGGTATCAACTGTATGACGGCCGTCGCGTGCGCCCGGCCACCATTGGTAAATTGTTGGAAGGGATCGCCATCGTGGAAGCGCGAGCCACCGCCCTGCTGGACGGAACCACCCTGGACGCTTCCCCGGTGACGGCGCTGCAAAGTTACGGCCGTTCCAACCGCCTGCTCACCCTCACCCTGACCATCTTCAGCCTGCCCCTCGTCGGGCTGCTCCTGTACTTCATCAGCCTCATCGCCAACATGGTCGTGCAGCGCGGCCAGGGAGAGATTGCCCTCATGCGCAGCCGGGGGGCGTCGCCGGGGCAAATTGTGACCATCTACCTGTTTGAAGGGCTGCTGGTAGGCGCGTTGGGATTGGGCGGCGGGCTGCTGCTGGGGCGCTGGCTGGCGCAGTTGATGGGCCGGGCACGCACCTTTCTCGACCCGGCCCTGCTCAACAGCCATGGTCAAGAATCGCTAGAGCCGGTGTTATCGGGGACGGCCGTAACCTACGCCCTCGTCACCGTCGCTTTAGCCATCCTCGCCCTGCTCATCCCCGCCTTCGTCCATTCGCGGCACACCATCGTCACCCTGCGCCGCGAGCAGGCGCGGGCGCTGCGCCCCCCCTTGTGGCAGCGGTATTATTTGGATCTCTTCCTATTAATATTACCTCTCTACGGCTGGTACCAACTACGGCGCGGCGGCAGCATCGGCCTGCTGAGCGGCGGCAACGATCCCTTTGCCAATCCGCTCCTCTTTTTGGTCCCCATCCTGTTTGCCTTCTCCCTCTCCCTGCTCGCCGTCCGCGTCTTCCCCTGGCTGATGCGCCTGCTGGCCTGGCTGGCCGAAAAACTGCCCGGCGTCACCCTGCTGCTGACCCTGCGCCAGTTGGCGCGGGCGACGACGCAATACACCGGCCCCCTGCTCCTCCTCAGCCTCACCGTCAGCCTGGCCGTCTTCACTGCCTCCATGGCCGTCACCCTGGACGATCACCTCGCCGACCAGGTGTATTACCAGATCGGCGCCGACTTGAATCTGGCCGAACTGGGCGAATCCACCGAAGACTCCAACCAGTCGTCAGTAAACAGTAATCAGTTATCAGTAAGCGGTAATCAGTCGTCAGATGACGAACCGCGCTGGCTCTTCCTGCCGGTGGAAGAGCATTTGCGCGCGCCCGGCGTGCAGGCGGCGGCACGGGTGGGGGATTACAGCGCCACCGCCAGCATCGGCGGGCGGCAGCAGGCTGGGCGGCTGCTGGGCGTAGACCGGGTAGATTTCCCCAAAGCAGCCTTTTACCGCCCCGATTTTGCCGGTAACGAGTCGCTGGGCGGCTTGATGAACCGGCTGGCGGCGCGGCCGGACAACATCCTGGTCAGCCGCGATTTCCTGGCGCGGCACAGTTTGGTTGTTGGCGACCCGCTGCGGCTGACGGTGGGCGCGGCCGGGGACTTTGCCGACATTGAATTTACCATTGCCGGGCCGCTTGACCTGTTCCCCACGTTGTATCCGCAAGACGGGCCGTTTTTTGTAGCGAATCTGGACTACATTTTTGCCGGATTGGGTGGAACGTACCCGTATGACGTGTGGCTGGCGACGTCCCCCTCGGTTTCCGGCGAGCAAATCGTCAAAAATGCGCGGGAACTGGGCATCATTGTTGTCACGGCCCAGGACGCCCGCGCCCAAATTCTGGCCGAGCAGACCCGCCCGGAACGGCAAGGTTTGTTTGGCCTGCTTTCCGTTGGGTTCCTGGCGGCCGCAGCCCTGACTGTCCTCGGCTTCCTCGTCTATGCTATCGTTTCTTTCCAGCGCCGTTTTATCGAACTGGGGATGCTGCGAGCCATCGGCCTGTCGGTGGGGCAAATGGCGGCTTATTTGGCGGGAGAGCAGGCAGTCGTTATTCTGGCCGGAATGGGGCTGGGGACAGGGTTAGGCGTCTGGGCCAGCCGCTTGTTCATCCCTTTTCTGCAGGTAGGGGAGGGGAAAACGGCGCTTATCCCGCCTTTTGTCGTCCAAATCGCCTGGGCGCAGATGGGAACGATTTATGTCTTGTTTGGCGCGATGTTTGTCGTGGCGGTGGCCGTCCTGGTCTGGCTGTTGCTGCGAATGAAGGTGTTTGAGGCCGTAAAACTAGGCGAGGCGGTGTAGGAAATGGGACACGGAAGACACGAAAAACACGGATGAGAAGATTTTGGTTTTTCCCGTGTCATCCGCGTCATCCGTGTCCTGTTTATTCTGGTTTATTCTGGAGTAATTTATGAAAGCTCTAATGCGAAACCTAAATAAAATTTGTGTCATCTGTGTTTATTTGTGTTCCATCCTCCTGTTGGCAGCGTGCGGCGGGAAAACGGCCGTCGCCGCACCCACGCCCACGCCATTGCCCACGCCCATCGTTCCCGAAAAACCTACCTACATCGTCCAGCAGGGCACAGTCGTCAAATCGCTGCAATTCACCGGCCGTGTGTCCCCAGTGCAGGAACAGGCGTTGTTCTTCAAAGCAGACGGCTTTGTAGACCAAGTTTTCGTCAGCCGGGGCGACCAGGTGCAGGCAGGCGACGTGCTGGCCCAGCTGGAAATCAGCGGGCTGGAAAATCAGTTGGCTCAGGCGCAGGTAGCCCTGCAAACAGCCCAGGCGCGGCTGGACCAGGCGGAGCAGGCGCGGCAGGACGCCCTGGCCGAAGCCCAAATCAATCTGCAAAAGGTGGAATTACAATTGCAGCAGGGGCAGATTAACAGCAACACGGCCTCTTTCACCGCCGCCCAGATCAACCTGGAAAACGCCCAGACACAGTTAGCCGCCGCCCAGTACGAACTGCAAAAATCCCGCGACCGTTCCTGGGAACCGGAAGATTTGCGGCGGCAATATGAAATGGCCGTCAAAAACGCCGAAGACAACCTGGCTATCGCCCAGGCCCAGTACAATGACGCTCTGGCCGCCGGGGGCAGCGCCAGCGTCAGCCGGCAGCTACTGGAACTGGACAAGGCGTTAATTGAACTGAAAGTCGAACAGTTGGAACGGGGTGTAGACCCCCTGTTGGAACTGGACGTGGAGCGTGCCCGGCTGGACGCGCAAACCATTGAACAGCAAATTGCCGGCGCGCAGCTCATTGCCCCTTTTGCCGGCGAAATCTTATCGCTCAACGTGCAGCCGGGTAATCGCGCTGAAGCGTTCAAACCGGTTATGACGCTGGCCGACCCGGATGAATTGGAAATAACGGCCGAACTGGGCGGCGAGCAGTTAAGCCAGTTGAGCGTGGGACAGGCGGCAGACATTACCTTGCGCAACCGGCCAGAAGAAACGCTGACCGGCGCAGTGCGGCAGCTGCCTTACGCTTTTAGCGGCGGCAGTGGCGGCGCCAACGAGGATACGCGCGTCCGCATAACGATTAACGACACCGGGACGCTGGAACTGGGCGAACTGGCAACGGTAACGATTCTCCTGGAAGAAAAAGAGAATGTACTCTGGCTGCCCCCGGCCGCTATCCGCACCTTCCAGGGTCGTCAATTTGTCGTCATCCAGACTGCTGACGGGCAGCAGCGGGTAGACGTCCGTCTGGGCATTGAAAGTGAAGACCGGGTGGAAATCCTGGAAGGCGTAAAAGAAGGACAGACAATTATTGGCGAATAGAGGATGAGAGATTGGAAATCATCCGACTGCCGGACTACCCGATTATGAAACCGTTTATTGTTTGCGAGAACCTGGTCAAAATTTACAAGACGGCCGTCTTAGAGGTCGTCGCCCTGCAAGGATTAGACTTGACAGTGGCGGCTGGCGAACTGCTGGGCATTGTCGGCGCGTCGGGGTCGGGCAAAAGTACGCTGTTGAACATTTTGGGCGGGCTGGATCGGCCGTCGGCGGGGCGCATTGTGGTCAACGGCGGCAACGACGGCGCGCCGCTCAACCTGCTCAAAGCGTCCGACAGCGACCTGGACGCCTACCGCCGCGCCAAAGTCGGCTTCGTCTGGCAGCAAACGGCGCGCAACCTCATCCCCTACCTGCCGGCGCAGGCCAACGTGGAACTGCCGATGACGGTGGACGGGATGGGCGGGCGCGAAAAGCAAGCCTGGTCGCAGGAGTTGTTGGAACGGGTGGGACTGTGGGAGCATCGCCATCACCGGCTGGCGCAATTGTCCGGCGGGCAGCAGCAACGGGTGGCAATTGCCGTGGCGTTAGCCAACAAGCCGCAACTGCTCCTGGCCGATGAGCCGACGGGCGAACTGGATTCGACGACGGCGCAAGAAATTCTGGCTCTGTTCCGGCAGATGAATGAGACGTATGGGCTGACGACGATTATCGTCACCCATGACCCGGCAGTGGCTCGCGCGGTGGACAGAGTGGTGACGATTCGAGACGGCCGTACCAGCAGTGAGACCATCTGCCGCGTGGCCGACGTGGAAGCAGCGTTGAAGGCGGGATTAGAACCGGAAGATATTGAACACCGCTACGAGGAGTACGTGGTGGTGGACGCCGCCGGGCGGCTGCAAATCCCGCCCGAACTGCGGGAAGAAGTGGGCATTGGCAGCCGGGCGACGCTGGAAAAGACGGAAGCGGGCGTGTTGGTGCGGGCAGTGGAGGGGGGTGGGGAAACGGCCGTTGCGCCTGCGCCAATCATTGCTGAAGAACCGCCTTCCGATAAACAGCGCGGATGGCGGCGCTGGCTGCGGCGGAGGGAATAATGCAATGAAAAAAGAGGCTGGTGCAGCCCTTCGGGTGGAAAACGTCAGCCGCGTTTACCACGTTGGCAGTCGAGATGTACACGCTTTGCGAGATGTTAACCTGTCGGTAACTGCGGGAACAGTGGTGGCTTTACGCGGTCGTTCCGGTTCCGGAAAAACGACGCTGCTCAACTGCATTGGCGGGCTGGATCGGCCAACGTCGGGACAGGTATGGGTAAACGGCCGTGACGTCGCCCAACTCTCCGAAGCGGAGCGCGTCCAACTGCGCCGCCGCCAGATCGGTTTCGTCTTCCAATCTCATACCCTCCTGCCCGCCTACTCCGCCTGGGAAAATGTGGAACTGATGCTGCGGCTGGCCGGAACGCCCCGGCGCGAGCGGCCGGCGCGCGTCCGGGAAGTGTTAACGTTGGTCGGGTTGACAAAGTGGATGGAACACCGGACGTATGAACTGTCCGGCGGGCAGCAGCAGCGGGCAGCCATCGCCCGCGCTATCGCCCCTCGTCCGGCGCTCATCCTGGCCGACGAGCCGACCGGCGAGCTGGACACGGCCGCCGGCCAGCAAATTTTGCGCCTGCTGCGCCGGATTGTAGACCGGGATGGCGCGACGGTTTTAATTGCCACCCACGATCTGGCGGTGGATGCGTTTGCCGACGAGGTGGTTTATTTGCAAGACGGCCGCGTTGTGAATAAATTGTTATAAGGCGCTGATTTATCCCCAAGGGGGTGTGCATTCGCACATTGAGCCTGCGTTTTTTCCGGTAAGGTCAATGCTAAAACCAGCAAAAATGGCCGTTTTTTTACTACAAAATACCTTATGATAACGGAAGTTATTGTAAGGTATTTTGCGGTAATTGCCTCGCCTGTTTAAAGCTGTCTGCCCACGCTTGCGCTGCCAATAATTGCCCATATTAGCGATTGTTTGGGGAAAGAAAATGCCGGAACTTTGATGCCGGCCGCTTTTCTTCACGCCAGTAACGTCAACAACCGCTCTTTACTAAAGCCGGCCGGCGTTTCAATAATAAATGAGCCAACATCCTCCATTACAAGGGGCCAGTTCAAAGGCGCCAGTCGTTTCCGTATAACATCGCGCCAATTGGCCGGCGTTAACGTTTTTCCGATCCAGCCCCCTTGCTGCAAACTTGTATTGAGGTACGCTAGATTGGGTTCAGGCCAATCCGGTTGGTTCAAATACCACCACAAATCATAAATATCGCGCCCCTTCAAATAATCCCGCTGCAAAATGGCGCTTAACTTGCCGGCCAGCAGCGTGGCTGGGTCGTGATGGTGCAGATGGAGAAGTACGTGTTTGCGCAGAGGCGTGGTCATTAAGCCGGCGTGTAACGGCGGCCTGGTATCCACCTCGATTTTGATTGCCAAAACTTCTTCCGTATGCCCCGACAAGCCAAGTTCGTAAAGCAGACCGCGAAAGCGCACAAACGCTTTATGAACAATCTGCTTCTCGTTCAGTTTGACATCAACCACATATGTTTCGGCGGAAAAATCGCGCGTGATTTGTTGCAAATAGGCGCGAAAATCGTATATTTCCGGCTGTAGTTCAAGAGCAAAATCAAGGTCTTCGGAATAACGTGGCATGTTGTAGAGAAAACGCAAACTTGTGCCGCCATGAAAGGCCAGCGTTTGCATGGCGCCGGCTCGCTGCAAGCTTTGCAAAATGCGCGCTTGCAGATATTCACGCACGATATGGATTGCCGCCAGTTTAGTTGGCGCTGAGGCAATAGCTGTTTGCAGGTACGCTTTCATAGCGGTTCGTATTCTTCCGCTTCGCGCCGGACCAGCGCTGCAATCACCCTGGCTGCCCGCTTTAGCCTGGGTTTGCCAGATCGTGCGGCCAGGCGGCGCAGCCGCTCAAGGTCAAGAATCTCAAGATTTTGCAGCCGCAGAGATTCAATATATTCTCGCGAGTCTCCCTTTGGCCGGAAATGGATGAGATCGAGCAAAGCTTTTTCCGGGGTTGCCACATAAGCGTATTCATCATCAACCAGCAGGCGATATTCCATGCCATAGAATAAAGACGGGTTAATGTGCCGGTAGGAAAACCGGCCGAATTTATTCTCGTACCTGCTTGGTCGTTGGGTTGTAACGCTGGTGATAACGGCAACGTGTTCCGGAATGAGATGGTAATATGCCAGAGCCATTTGTAAACTCACATAAGATGCGGGCACAAGATGATTGGCGACAACAAACGGGTGAGGATTCTGGTGTGGCAGCGTGTAAATACCGCGCCGCAATTGCACAATTTTCTTCGCTTTGGCCCAATCGCTCAATTGTCGTTGTGCTTGATGGCGCGTCACGTTTCCCGTCAGAAGGAATGACGTTTCAAACAGCGGCTGATCTTGAACCATATGTTGCAATTGCGGCCAATGCATGATGATTATTATGGCAAAAATCGTTAGTTGTTGCAACGTTTTAGCGTAACCATAGGCAAAAAACAACTGGATGAGACGGCCGTTTCATCTCGCTTTACACTGCTTGCGCCTGAAGCCACCGCTGCATATCCGCTTCAATTTGGGCCAAAGTGATTAACTGGGCGTTGTGTTGTTGGGCAAACGCTTGCGCCGCCGGCGTGAAACCGCGACGCGCGAAAAAGGCGTAATGGACGCGCCAGGCAACCGACGCCGGCAACACCTTTTCCCTTTTGTCCAGCAAGGTCTGCAAGACGGAGCGGCCGACCGCCTTTGGCCCCCATTGGCATTCGCCCAGCAAAATATCTTTGCTGCGCCAGTTGATAGCTAAAACGTCCACTTGCGCTTGTTTAGACCAGAAACTGCCGGTGCGTTCTGGCAAGAAGGGAAATTCGTCCATTTCGGTCGCCCAGTTTACCCAGTCGCGGCATAATTCCTCAAACGTATGTGTGCCAATGAAATCCAGCAGATGATCGTAAAGCAAACTCACGGTTTGCTTGATGCGGCCTTGCTCAATGGCTGTGCGGTGTGGCGCCAGGAAGCGATAGTAAAAGCGCAAATAAGGATCGGTAATGACATAGCGCCCTTTACGACTTTTCTCAGGGCGGCGGATGGTGGCCGGGACTAGCCGTTCCACATAGCCCAATTCCCGGAGAACGGCCAGATATTTACTGATGTTGGAACGATTAATGCCGGCCATGGCGGCGATTTCTGTCAGGCCATGGTAGCCGGCGGCGATGGCTTCGAGGATGGCGATGTAGTTGCGGGGTTCGTCTAACTGTTCGCGCAGGAGAAAAACGGCGTCGGTCAGCATCACATTGGACGGGGTGACAATGCGCTGCTGCAAATTTTGCCGGATGTTGAGGGCGTCGTCGAACAGCTCGATGTAAGCGGGCACGCCGCCGGCGATGGTATAGACGGCGACGCGCTGCTCGCTGTTGTAGTTGGGCAGCATGTCCGCTAAGGCGCCAAAGGAAAGCGGTTGCAGTTTCAGCCGGGCTGTCGCCCGGCCGTAGAGCGGCGACTGGTAGTCCAGCGCCGCGCGTTGAATGATGCCCGCCAGCGATCCGGTTAGGATGAGGAATGCGTTGCTTTGTTTCAGTTGATGATCCCACGCTTTTTGTATCAGACTGGGAACTTCTGAATCGGCCTGCATGACGTAGGTAAACTCATCCAGGACGATGACCACGCGCTGGCTGACCGCCAATCGGGCCACTTCGGCAAAAGCGGCGTCCCAGGACGGGTAGCTGAAGGTGGGGGTGACGGCCGTTTCCGGGTGGAGAAACTGGAAGAGCGCCTGGGAAAAGCGGCGCAGCTGGTTGGTCGCCGACGTTTGTGACGCCATCCAGTATAGATAAGGTTCATCCAGCCCCCTGCCCCACCGGGTGATGAGGGCGGTTTTACCGATGCGCCGCCGGCCGTAGAGAATCAGGAATTGGGCGCCGGGACGATGGTACAAATCGTTTAATAACGCCAGTTCCCTTTCACGCGAGACAAAAGACATCTGTTTACCTCTTGAAAATAAGTCTTAATAATAGTATTATACTTGTAATATTCCTTATGCACAAACGCAAACAGAGGAAAATATGGCCGCAGCAGACATGACCGATTTAATTCCGCAAGACGACTGGTACGCCGTCATTGATTTGGTCACCCAAAGCGTAGACAGCCCGCACAGCAAGCGGGCCTACAGCCGCGCCCTCCTTGATTTTCTGGATTGGTATGAGCGCAACGGCCGTCCCCCCTTCACGAAAGCGACGATCAACGCCTACCGGGAGGCGCTGCTGCAAGCCGGAAAGAGTAGAAGTAGTATCAATCAAGCTTTGTCAGCTATACGAAAGCTCGCCAGCGAAGCGGCCGACAACGGCCTGCTTCCCCCCACCCTGGCTTACGGTGTGGAGCGGGTGAAAGGGGTGAAGCAGGCCGGCGTCCGCGCCGGCAACTGGCTGACAAAAGAGGAAGCGGAGAAGTTGATCAATACGCCGGTTTACCGCTGGCGGCGGGAGGAGATTCCGGCGCTGAAGGCAGTGAGGGATCAGGCAATTCTGGCGGTGATGATTGGTACGGGGCTGCGGCGGTCTGAGGTGGCCGGGTTGACGTGGGAGCAGATTCAGCAGCGGGACGGCCGTTGGGCGATTATTGACCTGGCAGGCAAAGGGGGCCGGGTGCGCTCGGTGGGACTGCCGCCCTGGGTGAAGGTGGCGCTGGACAGGTGGGCGGAGGCATCGGGGGTGGGCCGTGAAACGGCTGACGGCCCCTTCGACAATACTCAGGACAGGCGTATCTTCCGCGCTCTGAACAAGGATGGCGGGCTGGCCGGTTCGGTGAATACGAAGGGTGGCGGGCGCACCGACGGTAATCTGACGCCGCAGGCGATTTACAACGTGGTCAAGGAACATGCGCTGGCGGCGGGGTATATTAATAGGAAGGGCGAATCCTCGTTAGCCGCCCACGACTTACGGCGGACGGCGGCAGCGCTGGCCTTGAAAGGGGGCGCCGATTTGCGGCAAATACAGCAGATGCTGGGCCACGCCAGCGTCATGACGACCGAACGCTATCTGGAGCCGATGCGTAGTTTGCAAGTGACGGCCGGGGATTTTATTCAGATTGAGTTGGCTTTGGCGACAGAATAACATCTCCAGAGCGGAATAGCGGTTAAGCGGCTACGGAGTGTACATTTGTACACCCCGCAGCCTGATTCAATCAAACCAGATACCGGATTTAATTCTGCCAATTCACCGTTACACTACCCGGCATACCGGTACCGCAAGCCGGCGTTGTATACGAATGATTGCCTCCACCCTCCCACGTTACGCCGCCGCTGCTGTTCACCTTGATGAACTTAAACTGGACACTCGTGCCGCAAGGGACGCTGGTTGTCAACTTCCAACTGGGATAAAAGCCGCTGTAGGTGACGGCCGGTCCCAACGCCCCGCCAAAAACGGGGTTATTACCCCCGGAGGTGGTGGCCGTAGACCAGTTGGATAATTCATACGCATCGCCGGTCAGATAAACCTGTTCGCCCCAGGCTGTATTGGCATTGTTTACCTGGAACGTTACCGGAACCTGCTCGTTGGCTAACACCATCACGTCGTACGTATTGCTGCCGCCATTACCAGTGACCACCTGCACCTGCCGCAAGCCGGAAGGGACGCCGGCTGGAACGGTAGCCATGATACGGTGCGCTTCCCAGGAAACGATGTTCGCTTGATACTGATTACCATTTGCCAGGAAATAGACCCGGCTGCTGCTATTTTGCGCGCCAAAGCCCAGCCCTTCCAGCGTGATCGTATTACCGGCGCGGGTCAATGTCGGTGCGGCGCTGCCCAGTTGGGGCGCAGCCGGTTCAGCCGCTTTGTATGACCAAACCATCGCCCGCCCCGGCCCCAGCCACCAGGAAGAGATGGGATTATCGCCGCCGCTGCCACTGTTCACCGTGATGTTGTGGCCGCCCAGCAGCCCGTTTAGCTGGTCGC
>JALUPA010000435.1 GCA_027054335.1 Ardenticatenaceae bacterium | reverse complement strand
TGCTTAATGCTTCGAGTTGTTCCTGAGCCGACGCCAACTCATTCAGCGTCTCCTCATCAGCGCCGCTGACCGCATCCTTGATCAACTGATTCATCACGTTAATGTGATCATCGTTGGAAGCGATCTGTCCATACTTGGCAATGACCTGCTCCGTCCAGAAATCAGCATTCGCCATTTCCACGTGACAGCCCATACAGACGCCGGTGCGCTCCATCCGCTCCCGCTGATCGGCCGTTAACGGGCCGGAAGCGGGCCAGTGAGAGCCAACCGTCTGCAACTGTTCGCCCGTTACCGGATCCACAATCTGGGTCAGGTCCATAGGCAGGTCGGGCACGGCCGGAATCTGCGTCTGGTAATTCGTCGGGATAACGTTGCCGTCTGCGTCGCGCAGATCGATCACAAACCCTTCGTCATACCCCAGCAGGAACTTGCCGCCGCCAATGCCATACCCCAGCGCCTTCGGGTCGCTGTGGCAGGATTCGCACTTACGCGCTTCCCGACCGACGGTGTGCGGCTGGGCCGGCGCCATGTCAATCCCACGCTGCCCGTGTTCGCCGCCGCCTTCTTCGCCCGGCAGCGTGCGGCCAATCTGGTTATTCACCACGGTCTCGCCATCAGGGCCAATCACCGTATAGATAACCTGACAGCCGGGAATAAGCGGCGTCACGCGGCCTTCGCCGTTGATGCCCAGAATTGGGTCTTCCCAACGGAGATAGGTGCGGCCTTCGCTGATCTTGCCGGGCAGCGTCAGGCTTGTATCCGCCACACCGCTGGCGTTGCGCGAATTACCAATAGCTGTCCAGTCCGTGCCTTCCTTACCTTCCGAGTAATCGGCCGTGACGTGACAACCATAGCATTGCGGCGCCCAGTCAGCGTGACAAGCATAACATTCCAGGTTTTCCTGGTGGGCTGTAATTTTGTCCATAGCCACTTCGGCATCTGGTGATTTCCAGGTACCGGCTTCCTTGATGCCCTTCAGCGTCGGCACCACATAATCGCGGCCTGTAGCTGAATGAACAATAACCTCATTACCCCGGCGCACCACATTGCCAAACGGATTGCCACGAGCGGTCAGCAAATAGCCATCTTCCACATCATACTTGGTACCAAACGTGGCATCATCCAGCGTTTCCATAGCTACACCACGCGGCTCATTGGAAAAATCAGGCAAAAGTTCTTCGCCATAGCCAATGGGCAGTTCCCAGGGATAAGCATTGGTTTCGCCATGACAATCGGAACATTCAATTTCTACTTGAGCCAATGTAGTGCCAAACAGATTGCCGTCTCCGTGCATATCAATGCTGGTGTGGCAGTCCTGACACAACATGCCGCCTTCGGGATTGCCGTCCCGGCTGATGGGGTCGTGATGCAAGTCATCCTTGATGTACAGATATTGCTTGGTGTGCAGCTTGGGCTGCTTGCCACCCGTTTCGTCGGTGGGCGTACCGTAGGGAAACTCCATAATCCCTTCAAAACTCACGCCAATACGCTTGCCGCGATTGTGACAGGAATTACAGGTTTCCACCGGAATACCACCCGTTTCCCGCGTGCCCTGAATGGTGTGCGACAATAAACGTCCCGGTTCATCCTTGGGAATTGTCGGATCGCCGCCTTCATAGAAGCCTTCGTTGCTGTAGGGAATGTGGCAGGAGGAACAACCCATACCGCGCCAGTCGCCTCGTTTGCTGCGGGGCGGCGTGCCCACATGACAGCGTTGGCACTGATTCCGCTGGTAAGTAAAGGCCGCCAATGATGGGTCGGCCACAATTTCCTCCACGGTGGGATTGGGCAGCTCTTCCATGCGATCCACAATCTGGTCGGGATAGGCGGCAATGAGCGCTTCCATGTACGCCTTGTAGGTGTCTGTCCCGAAAATGGGAGTCGGGCCATCTTCGTCTTCAATGGTGTAGTTGCCGAATTTGTGCGTTCTTTCCTCGCCATATTCGCCATGCACACCCCAAGCCCACAGGTTACCCTGAATCTTACCCGCTTCGGTGTTCATCAGAGACCGTTCCATGGCGTAGGTGTAATCCAGATGACATTTGCCGCAGGTTTTGTCCGCCACGTTGTTAGCGCCGGGGTCCGGGAAAAATTCCCCTTCCTCGTCTATCATGTGGGCGGCGTCTGCGTTGTCTGTCACGTCCGGGTCGCCGCCATGACAAGCCGTACACTGCCCCTGATTGGCAAGCTGTTTCCCCATGTCTGAAGCCGGGTCTACGATGTCTTCGATGCCGGCGTGACAAGTGAGACAGCCTTCCTCTTCTTCTTGCAGAACGGGAACGGCCGCCGGTTGGTCAGACATAGGCGAAGCTGGCGCTTCGGGAGCGGAAGAAGCCCAGGCAATGCCCACCATTACCAGGAGGATTCCGATGGTGGCTGCTATTGAAATTGTATACTTCTTCATATTGCAATCTCCTCTGCCGGTGTCGCCAAAAGGTTTGGCAGATTAACGTTTTCCCGTCAGGCCATCACCGGCGTTTTATGACCTGATGCTGTTCACAGAGATTGTCATTCGTTTTTCTCGATAAGCGCCTCCTCTGCGGACGTACCAAAAACATTTCGCCACGATACCCGTTATTTTGCTCCAGGTAACGTAATAAAAAATCAGCCCCCGGTACGATATTGCATCGTACCGGGGGCTGATTTTCCGCAGAACGTCATAGACGCTCGTCGTTTTGAAGAAGTAACTGCGTATTGCGTGTTGCGTATTTCGTATCGTTACGCCATACGGAACACGCCATACGTATCAGATCAATGGCCTAACGTTTCATAACGGCGGCTGCTGTTGAAGATGCCGGTGGGGGTCACGACGTCTTCAAAAACGGTGACCAGTTCAAAGGTGTTAGCGTCGAAAACGTACACCTTGCCTGTGCCATACTCTTCCTGTTTTTCCGGCGGCGGCCAGTCGCTGACGTAGACGTATTTGCCGTCGGCAGATGGTTCGGGGTGCAGGACGCGGACGGCGCCTTCTACCTCAATGGGGTGCATGGTAAAGGGTGGGTCTTTCTCGATGGCGAAGAAAGTATTGGGGCTGTCGGGGCTGAAGAGCGCGTCGGCCCAAACGTAGGGCGTCTGGTCATTGGTGACAATGAACAGGCCGGGGCCGGGCGTGTCCAGAACGGCCGCTTCCTCATTCGTCGCGGTGTCCCAGATAAACACGCTGGAATCCTTGATATGAACGGTGGCCGCGTATTGTTTGCCGTCGCTGGCCGTCCAGACGGCGCCGGGACCGGGATGCGGTTTTTCGTGGGTTTTGATCTGATCCACGAGTTCCATATTTTCCACGTCAATAACGGCCATCCAGTTGCTGGCCTGGGAAGCAACGTAGTAAGTCTTCTGATCCGGCGTAAGGAAGGATTCGTGCAAAATCTCGCCGACGTCTTCCAGTTTGACAATTTCCGCTTCCAAATCGCTGTAATCCACGCGCCACACCTGGCCAGCGTCTTTCAGGTTCAGCAGGAAGTAAGGCCCGACGAGGTCGGACGAGGTGGCGTTGATACCGGCGACGCGGGATGTAACAAATTCGCCGCTGGGATTATTACCTTCGGTCGTGATAATTTTGACCGGTTCCATGGTTTCGGTGTCCAGAATGACGGCCGAATTGGGGATATAGTTGCCGCCGATGACATATTTGCCGTCATCGGAGATGGCGATGGCGCGAGCGTCAATGCCGATGCGGGTTTTGGCTACGGGCTGCAAGGTGAACAGGTCAATCTTCAGCAGCCAGCCGTCGCGCCCCAGGTTGTAAGCCCAGCGGGGGTTGGAGGGGTCAAAGGTGTAGCCATGCGCCCGGTAGGTGGCTTCGATACGGCCCAGGTCGGTGTTGGTGTCGGCGTCGAACACTTTGATGCTGCGGTTTTCCCGCTCTGTGACCAGCATCAGGTTGTCAATATTGCCGTCGTGCGTCGGTTCGTCCGGCAGCGAGTCTACGTCTACCAGAAATTCGATGGAATCCCGGATTTGTTCTTCGCCCCAAACGAAAGCGTCTGCGGTGGGTTCGCTGAGGATGTATTCCACCAGGGCTTCAATTTCGGGGTCTTCCAGGAATGGTTCGCCGCCAAAGGGGTCCATGGAGGTGCCGGGACGGCCGTTTTTAATGACAGCGAACAGGATGTCAGGGTTGGAGGGCAGGCGTTCCGGGATCAGGGCCGGGCCGAGGGTGCCTTCGCGGAAAGCACCGTGGCAGCCGCCGCAGGTATCCAGATAGAATTCCGGCAACGGCCGTCCCTGAATCATTACCACATCCCCTTCTTCCCCGCCGGCTTCCGCCGTTTGCAAGGCTTCTTCGGCGGCCGTTTGCATGGCGGTCAACGCTTCTTCCGCCTCAGCCTGGGCCGCCTGGGCCGCTTCCACTTCTGCTTCCGCAGCGGCAGCTTTTTCTTCGGCGGCCGTAACAGCCGCTTCCGCTTCAGCCAGCGCAGCTTCGGCCGCTTCCGCCGTCGCCCGGGCGCTTTCGGCCTGGGCCAGGGCTTCGTCAGCCTGGGCCGCGTCAGCCTGGGCAGCCTGCGCTTCAGCCAATGCTGCCGAGGCCGTCGCTTTGGCATTTTCCAGTTCGGCCGGGTCTACACCCGAACCACATGCGGCCAGCGTCAGTAACGCGGCCATGGCCAATAGTACAGATAATTTTTTCATGATCCTCTCCTCATGAAGTTAATTGGTGGGACTCATTCCCGACCACGAAAATAAAGTAACCAAAAAGCGTCACACCGTCAGCCGCAAAAATACAACTTATCGGCAGACAGATTGTGACAAAATGTACAAACTGGTTTCAGTTTACTAATAAGGCCGGTTACTGTCTTTGCGATTATGCAAATTTGGCGGGGGTTTTTTGGTGTGTTCGCCCGGAATAGGCAGACACATGGGTCTGCTCCTACCTTGAAGTATTGAGATGGTGCGAAACGGCCGTCACCTGTTAATTAGCTAAACCGTGGCGCATGGCCCATACGGCCGCCTGGGTGCGGTCTGACACGTTTAATTTGCGGAAGATGTGGCTGACGTGGGTTTTAACGGTGCTGCGGCTGATGGAAAGGGCGTCGGCAATGGCGTCGTTGTTAAACCCCTCGACAATCAGTTTGAGGATGACGGTTTCCTGTTCGGTCAGTTCTTTGGCCGGCAGGGCGGCCGGTTCCGGTTCAACTACGGGGAGCGACGGGGCAGAAACGTCTTGCAGCGCGGCGCGGAGCAAATTGCGGTCTAATAAAGAATCGCCTTCAGCAGCGGCACGGACGGCGCGGGGGATACGGTGCGGGTCTGTTTCTTTGGAAAGATAGCCGGCTGCGCCCAGGGAAACAGCTCGCGCCAGATATTCGGGATTGGCGTAAGTGGTGAGCATGATAACGCTGACCTGGGGATGGGCGGCCTTGATGGCGGCTAATGCTTGCAGCCCGTCCATGTCGGGCATACGGATGTCCAGGAGAAGAACGTCCGGCTGTAATTCCCGCACCATTTCCACGGCATCACGGCCGTTGCCTGCTTCACCCACCACATCCAATCCGGCGTCGGCCAACAGCCCGCGCAACCCGGCACGGACGACGCCATGATCGTCGGCAATAACAATGCGGATGGGCGGCTCATTCATATCGCTCATTCATCATCCTGATTGTTTTTCAGCAATGGAAGGCGGGTGATGACGGCCGTGCCCCGCCCCGTCTCACTCTTCACCGTAAAATCGCCGCCCAGCAAAACCGCCCGTTCCCGCATACTAATCAAACCGATACATTGACTCTGGCTGTGTGTTTGCTCCTTGTCAAATCCCACGCCGTTATCCGTCACGGCCACGTACAAATCCCCGTTTTCTTTCGTCAGTTTTAAGGTGACACGGCCGGCGCGGGCGTGCTTGCGAACGTTGGTCAACGCCTCCTGGGCAATACGGAAAGCAGTCAATTCCACCGTCGCCGGCAAACGTACGTCGCCAATCTCATTGTCAAATTCCACCTGCCAACCAGACACCCGCCCCACGTCCCGCGCCAGTTCGCCCAGCGCCGAGGCCAACCCCAGGCTGTCTAGCAGCGTGGGGCGCAAACCCTCAATCACCCGGCGGCCTTCCTGAACGGCCTGCGTCAGGTGGGACATCGCTTCGTTCAAGGCGGCCATCGTTTTACTGTCTGGCGGCTCTCCCTCATAAACACCATACAATTTGCTTAATTGCAGGCGGGCGGCTACCAGATATTGAATCAGGCCGTCATGCAAATCGTAGGCAACGAATTTCCGCTCAGCCTCTTGAGCGTCAATAAGCTGCTCAACCAATTGTTCAAGCTGGGCCTTGTTCCCGGTCAGTTCTTCATAAAGTTCGACGTTTTCCAGGGCAATGGATGCCTCTACCGCTAACGTAAACAGCAAATTACCTGTGGCCGGTTCAGTCAGAGAGGGATCGCGGCCAGCCAATTCGATAATGCCTTGCTTGCCTTCTCCCAGACAAAGCGGGGCACAGCAGTAGTAAATATCTTCTTTGGACAGGTGTACGGCCGTCCATTGCCCTTCCCGCAAGGCCTGACGCACCATTTCCCGGCCCTGTGCCGACTGCCGGGAGCGGGCCAGCGTTTCATCTCCGTCCCAGGCTTCAGGCGGCGGCAATTCCTCAGCAGACATTTCGGCCGTCTTGCCGCACACAATGGCGCAGTATTCCGGGTTGAACAGATCTTTGGCTGCCTGCAAAATGGCGCCGACTGTGGTTTGCCGGTCCAGCCCGGAACTGATTTGCTGCCCAGCCGTATTCAGCCGCTCCAGTTTTTCCAGATGTTGGTTGATGGCGGCAGCCATTTGATTGAAAGCGCCGGTTAGCTGGCCGATTTCGTCGTCTGTTTTAACGACAACCGGTTTGTCTAGTTTGCCCTGACTGAAACGCTCGACGCCTTCCTGCAATTGCAGAATGGGCGCAGTCAGTTCGTTGGAGAAGAGGAATGCCATGACGAAGGCTACGATGATGGCAACGATGAGAATAATGACGGCCGTAACCCTAAATTCCGTCACTGCCCCAAAAAGAGAAGTGGCCGGAATGTCATTCATAATCACCCAAAAATGATGGCGGTCAGCCCGAACCGGATACAGAGGTGTGTACACCACAACCCGCGATTGCGCGGAAAAATCGCCCTCTTGCCCGGAAAGTATTTCTGCTGCGTATGGCGGGTAATCTTCTCGCACATTCCGACCGGTATTCAAATCATTGGGGCCGCCCCACAAACGGCCGTTATCCGGGTGCGCGATATAGTAACCGTCCTGATTCGCCATGATTAGAGCGCCAGCCGACGAACTTCCACCGTCCAGCAGCGACAAAAAATGATCGGCATACACGTTGATGATGACAATGCCCCGCCGTTCATCATTACTGTCAAAAAGAGGCGTAGCGTAACGGATGACCGGTTTATACGGCCGTTCCACTTCGCCCTGCTCCCGATTCAAATCCAGGGAAGAAACGTAAATGCCGCCGGGGGGCAGGGTCATGGTTTCCTGAAAATAATACCGCTGGCCCTTGTTTTGCAGATCGGCGGGGCGAATGATGTGAGAGACACGGCCGTCGGAATCAATACGCACCACTTCCTGCCCCGTCTCATCCAGATAGCGCACCTGATAATACATGGGACGGGCGGCGGAAAAGATCAGAAAATCCCGCATGACCTGGGTGCGCCAATAGTTGGTTGCCTTCTCGTCACCGACGGCGCGGGCCTCAATCAGATTTTGCAGGTTGTCCATGCGGGAAACATACAATACGTCACCCCGCACCTGGTTCAGGAAACCGGCAAACTGCTCGGCGTGCATACGCACGTTGTGGCGGGCTGCTTCCACAGCCCGCTGGCTGATTGCCTGGCTGGTAATCCAGTTGCCATACAAGGCCGTGCCAATCAGGGGAACCAACACTACCAGAAGAAAGGCCATGACCAGTTTGGTGCGAATGCTTTTGAACATGATTGACTGGAATAATTACCACAAACGTAATGATGGGGCAATGTAGCAAATGCCTAAAAAACCAGCAACCAGGCCATCCGCTCCCGGATGCGCTCAACGGTGGGAATGACGCCTTCCATGAGGCGGGTGCTGAAAGGTACGGGGCTGAGGGGAGCGGCCACCCGCTCCACCGGCGCGTCCAAATCCAGGAACGCTTTACCGGCCACCGCAGCGGCAATTTCCGCGCCAAAGCCGCCAAACTGAATGTCTTCGTGAACGATGAGGCATTTGCCCGTTTTCTGAATGCTGGACAGAACGGCCGTTTCATCCCAGGGCGCCAGGGTGCGTAAATCAATAATTTCGATACGGCCGTCCGCCTTTTGCGCCGCCAGTTCGCACCGCTCCACCATCGCTCCCCACGTGACTACCGTCAAATCGTCGCCGGTTGTAATGAATTTGGCCCGGCCAAAGGGGAGCATATAGTCGTCGCCGGGATACGGCCGTCTGGCCCACGACGCATCCAGCATGGCCCGATGCTCAAAAAAGATGACCGGATCATTACCGCGCAAGGCGGTACGCAGCAGCCCCACCGTATCTTCCGCGTTGGAAGGGGCGGCAAAGAGCAGGCCGGGCTGGTGGGTAAAGGTAATCTCGCTGGTGACGCTGTGCCAGGGATCGCCGATTTTGCGGTAGCCGCCGGGGATGCGGATGACGAGGGGGGCGGCAAAACGGCCGTTTGTCCGCCAGCGCACCGTCCCCGCATTGTTGATTTCTTCCGTGGCCGGATCGGCATATTTGCGAAACTGGATTTCCGGCACGGCCATGAGGCCGGCGTAAGCCATCCCCACTGCCCGGCCGACGATGCCTAACTCGTTCAACGCCGTATCAAAGACGCGATTTTCGCCAAATTGGGTTTGCAAGCCCAGCGTGGCCGCGTGGACGCCCCCTTTCAGCCCCACGTCTTCGCCAAAAACCAGCAGGCGGGGGTTGATCGCCAGTTCTACCTCCAGGGTGCGCCGGATCGCTTCTACCATGTTGATGCGACGCGGGTCGGGGGGATGGGGTGTGTCTGTGCCATCGGGCAGTTCGATACCGGCGGCCAGCAGCCCACCCACCTCCTGCGGCCGTTCCGGCGGGGAATAGACGTAGCGAGTCACTGTTTCCGGTTCGGCGAAAGGCTGTGCCGACGCTTCATCGCGGGCGCGGGCTACGTCTGCTTTGGCTGTTTCTACCATTTTTTGCCACGCATCCTCGCTTATGGCGGCTGGCACGAGGTAATCGTGCAGGGCAGGGATGGGGTCACGCTGCCACTCTTCGGCCACTTCCTGCTCGCTTTTGTACGTCTGGTTGTCCACGCTGGAATGGCCGGACAGCCGGGGGACGCGCAGGCGCAGCAGCCCCGGCCCCTGCCAGGACCGCACGTGGTTGACGGCCGTATGCACCAATTCGGCCGTTTCCTCCGGGTCTGTGCCGCTGCCCTGCCAGACAGTGAGGTTGTGAAAAGAGGCCAGATTGTCGGCAATGTTCGCCTGGGGCGTCTGGAACGGCCCCTTGACGGAGATGGCGAAATCGTTGTCTTCAATTACAAACAACAAAGGCAAATTCAAGGTTGTAGCCATCGTCAAAGCTGCCCAAAAGCCACTGGAGGCGACGGAACCATCTCCGCCAAAAACAACGGTAACGCTGTCGGCTACGTCCGGTGTTGCCAGTTCGTTTTTATGGTAGAGCAGCGCCTCAGCATATCCGGCTGCCTGCGCGTATTGGGAGCCAACGTCGGCCGCATTGGGCAATACCAGCGCCCGCTTGCGCCGGGGCAGGCTAAACACCACGCCCACGTCCCGCCCGCCGCTGAGGCTGCCCCTCCGGGCCATGTCAGAGGCAATTGCTTCGGTGAGGGTGAGACCGGTTCCCAGCATGAACGGCCGTGACCGGTAATACACACTGGCGGCGTCATACGGCCGTGTCAAAAGCTGGCTGAATAAAACCTGCCCCAACTCATGCCCCCGCGCCGAGAACTGGTACGTTACCAGCCCCTGGGGGGTCAGTTCGTTTTCTTCCATTTCGTCCATAATGCGGGAAGCCAGAGCCAGCCGGACTGCCTCCTGCCAGTCAAATGCGGGGTGTAGTTGTTTGAGTATCATAGGTGGTGGTTTAATCTGGCAGATTGAACTAATTTGCCTGTTATGCTTTCCAGGCCATGTGCAGTTTTCGTTGGGAGGCGACGCAATCCCGCAAGTATAAGTTAATCAGGCTCTGGTAGGGGATACCTGTTTCTTCAGCCATAGTTTTGAAGTAGCTGATTACATCCGTATCCATCCGCAGCGTGACCTGTTTTTTTAGCCGCTTGGCGTATGGATTGGGTCTGGATTTCATTTTGGACAAATCCCATTCTTCATTCATAACTTTCACCTTTGGTAATATTTTGCCTCTTCCCTGCTTGCCGTTCGCGCTGAAATGATGCGAATAATGCTGTCCTCTTCACGATAACAATGACAGATCAGCAGCAGGCGTAATTTTGCGCTGAGACCAAGTAACAAAAACCTGTCTTCCCATTCAGAATGTTCATCATCGTAAAATTCAATACCGTTCACATCATAAAAGACGGATTGGGCTTCTGTAAAAGAGACGCCGTGCTTGCGTAAATTCTCTTTTGCTTTGTCAGGGTCCCAGGCAAAACGCAATGGTTTCATACATACAATATATTTATTTTGTCATACGTTGTCAAGAGATGGCTTGGTACCAAAATTGGTTCAATCTGCCAAATTGAACCAATTTTCGTGGCAGCCCCTTATTCATCAGGGAGACATTTGTAGAGGCTGTCTTGATAATGGAGGGTGAGCCGCCATCTGTCGGGGTGGAATTGGCCGGGTGGGGTGATGGTGAAGGCTTCGGCCAGTTTCAGGATCAGGGCCATGTCGCCGCTGAGGTGGAGTTTGCCCTGGACGAACAGGTCTTCCGGGGTTTTACGGCCGTTGATCAAAGCCAGCCAGTCCGGTTCAGCGGCAGCGATGGCGGCGTCGGGCGGTTGGTCGGGGTCGGGATTGAGGGTGACACGGCCGTTTTCCAACACCAATTCTGCGTTACGGCCGTTTTCCCCCGTCACCTGAAACTGCACCACCGCATTTACCGCGCCAGCCTGCGCTAAATTTACCCGATCCGGCAGAGAAGCCAGCCAATTATCCAGCGTGATTTGCCCCTGGGCCAACTGAGCGCCGACGTGAACAGTCAGGGCGTCGTCGGTCAGGGTGAGGCAGGCGAAGCGGGGGAGCGGCCCTTTTTGGATGTGGGGCCGGCTGCCGGCCAATGCGGTTAATTTGTAACGCATATCTGCGCCCTCATTGTTCCACAAAATGATAGCCTCTCCGTCTGTGTGGCGCAGGGGGCGGCGATGCCAGCCGGCGCCGCTGATGACCTCAACCAGGGCGCGAAGCTGGCCGGGCGTTAAAGTCAATTCGTACTCTTCCAGCCCAGTGGGATCGGCGATGAGGTCGGGCAGGTGGTTGTAGAGATGTTGTTTGACCCAGGTATCCAGGTGGAAGGCGCGTACCATTTGGCGGCAGCGGATCAGGCGGGGATCGTCGCTT
>JALUPA010000434.1 GCA_027054335.1 Ardenticatenaceae bacterium | reverse complement strand
GTGTCAACTCCTCCCGTTGCTGCCGGGCAAAAATCCAGGGGTTACCAATAGCCCCCCGCCCTACCATCACCGCATCGCAGCCAGTCCAGGCCAGCATCCGGTCAATATCCTGCGGCGTCTGCGCGTCCCCGTTACCGATGACGGGGATGCTGACAGATTGCTTGAGGCGGGCAATAGCCTCCCAATCGGCCTGGCCGCCGTATTTTTGCGTTTTGGTACGACCGTGCATAGCAATCAGCGCCGCCCCGTTTTCTTCCATGATACGGCCGATTTCCAGATAATTTTGGCGTGCGGCGTCCCAGCCCAGGCGAATTTTACCCGTCACCGGCACAGTCAGACGGCGGCTTAACAGGCTGAACGTCTGCGCTACCAAATCCGGTTGCCGCATCATCCCTGCACCCGCACCGCGCCCGCTCACTTTGCGCGTGGAACAGCCCATATTGATGTCAATGATGTCCGCCCCCCAGGGTTCAATGCGCAGGGCTGCTTCCAGCAGTTTTTGCGCATCATTGCCAAAAATCTGGAAGACCATGGGGTATTCGTCCGGCTTTTTATCCAGGCGACGGCGAAACCGCTCATGGACACGACGGCCCAGCAGCGCCTCTACCGGCACAAATTCTGTGTACTGCATGGCCGAGCCATACGCCCGGCAGATGGCCCGGTACGGCACGTCAGAATAGCCAGCCATCGGCGACAAAATCACGTCGCCATACACCGGCACATCCTGCACTTGGAAAACGTCACGCATCAGACATCACGTCCTCGCTCTTCCCCTCTATCAGCCGGATATACTGCCCCTCCAGATGGCCCACAACCAGGAAAACCAGGAAGCGAGCCAAAACGGAGACACCCATGGCTATGCCCATCACCAGCAAAAAACCAAAGACAACGACCCATTCCGGTAAAGCTGTCCCCATTAGCGGCCCCAGGAAGAAGAAAACAAAATAGAGAGGCATCAGCAAGAATCCGGCCAGCATGTTTAAGCCAAAATACAGGGCGATGATCAAAATGTAACTGTCCAGTTTTGCGGTCATCATTTGCCACATATCCTGGGGGTGCAAACAGGCCAACAGAGATTCCCGCCGGGCTACCTGGATGAAAACGGCAGGAAACATCAGGTTCAAAAGCAGGGCATAAGGAATCAAGCACAACATCATAAGGGGAAATACAACCATAAGCCCCGGCGGCGGTTCACCATTTGGCGAAGTGGCGGCAGCTACAACGATGAGCATGAAAAAGCAGAACATCACCACAAACACGGGCAGCATGTAAACAAAAAAGGCCAGTATCACGCGCAAACCGTTTTTCAGGTAATGGCCTGTTCGATCCCAATCGGGCAACGGCCGTTCCTCCCCTGCCGCTACATTTTGCGTCACCTGCACCGCATAGCCAAAAGCAGCAAAGTTCAGAATGGGAATCAGAGAAACCACCATGCCAATCAGCAGTTTCTTCAACCATTTTTCGTCATCAGCAATATATTGAAAAGCACGTCCTACGTCCATAAAATTACCTCTTACATTCCTTTACGTTTCCGCTTGTGTCTAAGTTTCCTGCCAACCCAGAAGACAAACGATTCCTCCAATTATAAAGCAAAACAATCGCCGATGGCAGGGACGTGGACGCAGCCGGGCAGGTTTTTCTCGCGCCAGACGGTTTGGGCTTCGGTTTGCCAACGGCCGTTTGTCCAACCCCACGCCCCATTGCCCGGCCCGTCCGGGTGGCCGCTCAGGTGCATCAGGAAAGTTTGGCAGGGGCGCAGGCTGGCGGCATACCGCTGCACGTTGGTAAATGTGGGATGGCTGGTCAGTCGGTCTTTGGCCTGCCAGAAAGCGGTGTCTACAAACAAGTAATCGGCGTGGGAGAGGAGGGCAACGGCCGTTTCCTCCCGCGTCGTTTGGGGGTTAACCAGCCACTCATTGCTGCTGTCCAAATCCCACAAGAGAACGGCCTTGCTGACGGCCGTCTGCACCACAAAAGCAGCGCAGCTATACCGTTTTTCCGCTGGATTTTGCCCATCCTTGTCCCCGTTGAAATGAGAAACGGTCACCGGCGTCACCGTCAGCCCGTCCAACGTCAGGGGAACGGGCGGCAAAACTGTCCCCGGCGGTTCGTCCTCGCCGAAAACGAACATCTCTGTCAGGCCCAGCTCAAAGTTGTGCATCCGATCCAGCCACACGGCCGTACCGCTGCGACACCAAAGCGACGGCCGTATCCATTCTCGTTCCGCATACAGGTTGTTCGCATACCAGGAAACCAGCAATTGATTCATCCCCGCCGTGTGATCCGGATGCCAGTGCGTCAGACACAACCAGTCCAGCCGGGCACGGCCGTTTGCCAGATAGGGATTGGCAAACAGACTGTCCGCCACCCCCAGGCCAATGTCAAACAAAATATGGTGAACTGTCTCCCCCGCCTCATTCAAGCTAATCAGAGAAACCGACGTATGCGCTTTGCGCGCCGGGTCCAAACAACGCCCGCACTCACAGCCAAACAAGCGGCTCAGGGGCGCTTCCAGCCCGTTGACAAATAACAGATGCTTCATATACCTTACCTGTTATCCGCAGATTACGCAGATTGCACAGATTGCGCAGATTGAATTGTGAAAAATCTGCGTTAATCTGCGTAATCTGCGGATTCAAATCTCTCACGCACAAAATCCATTACCGCCGATTCTACTCCCGGCTCCTCCATGTCAAACCACGTAATGGCAACGTCTTGCCGCTGAAACCAATTCGCCTGGTGCCGTACAAAGCGATGCGTCTCGAATTTGATGCGCTCGACAGCTTCTTCCAGGGTCAGTTCGCCGTCCAGGTATTGCCAGAGTTGGCGGTAGCCCAATCCGCTCATGGCCGGCAGGTCACGGCCGTATCCCGCATCCCGCAGCCGTATCACCTCATCCAGCAAACCGGCCGCTATCATCTGGTCTACGCGGTCGTCAATACGGCCGTACAACACCTCCCGTTCCCGA
Organism: Ardenticatenaceae bacterium; assembly: GCA_027054335.1. GTDB lineage: Bacteria > Chloroflexota > Anaerolineae > Promineifilales > Promineifilaceae > JAJRTP01. The sequence continues at coordinate 8,498 of JALUPA010000434.1, read as the reverse complement.
TGCAACCCCACCAGACAAATATTATACGGCGGCGGCGATTTTGTTTGCAATTGGGACATCGACCGCCCCGCCACCAGCGTTACCTCCAAAGCCCGAATCACCCGGCGCACGTTACGCGGGTCCAACCGTTCGGCAGTTACCGGGTCCAGCGTCGCCAGCCAACGGGCCAGTTCCACCCCGCCCAAAGCGGCCAACACCTCCCGCAGCGCCGGCTGCGGCGGTACTTCCGGGATGCCCCAGCCTTGCACCACCGCCATCACGTACTGCCCCGTTCCTCCCACCAAAATGGGCAAATGTCCCCGCGCCAAGACCGCGTCAATGGTCTCGTAAGCCATTTTCTGGTACGCACCCAAACTCAACGTTTCGTCCGGCTCGCAAATGTCAATCAGGTGATGGGGGGCGATGGCTTGTTCTACGGCCGTTGGCTTCGCCGTACCAATATCCATCCCCCGGTAAAACAAGCGGGAGTCAGCCGAGATGATCTCGCCCTGAAAGTGGGCGGCCAGTTGCAGAGAGAGGGTGGTTTTGCCTACGGCCGTAGGCCCCACCAACACCAACAACGGATCACTCCTCTCGCCCAAATCCCGTTCAATCTCCAATATCCAATCCTTCGCCAAGCTCAGGGCAAGTCCTCCAATAGTCGAATATTTTCTCACCAAAATTGTACCCCGTTCTGCCTCTCAAACCATCCCGAAAAATTCAACGTGCCAGAATCGCCCCCGAATAGTAAAATAACATACCACCATCAAACAACCCATCTCACGGATGAGTGGATCGCAGGCGAGACATAGAAAAATCGATAATCCATTCATCCACGAGATAATGCCAAAGGAGACAGCAAAGCATGTTCAAACATCTGTTAGTTCCCCTGGATAGCTCCCAATTTGCCGAAAACGCTCTGGAATACGCTCTTTCCCTGGCCCAACATTATGACAGCCGGATCACATTACTCCACGTCATTGCCCAGGAATGGGAAGCAGAAATGCGCGCCGAATTGCCTGACATCGAAGACATCACCGAAGGAACTGAAGCCCGCAGCGCTGTCACTTATCTGTCTGCCAAAGAAAAAGAATTGAAAGAAAAAGGATACAACGTCGCTGCGCTCGTCCAAAAAGGTGAACCCGTATCCAGAACAATTCTGGACACGGCCAAATCAGAGGGCGCAGACACCATTGTGATGAGCAGCCACGGCTTTACCGGCCTGAAACGGCTCATGTTCGGCAACGTTGCCGAAAAAGTTATCCAGCGCGCGCAAATTCCTGTTTTGTTGATACGGCCGTCTGAAGAAGAATAATTGCGGCATCAGCCAACATAAAGTATTCTTATAGCGACTGTCCACAACTTAAAAAATTCCCATGCGAGAAGGAGAAGATCAACCATGCGCTACCTTCGCAAATACGTCCGCATAATAGATGGTTTCACAGAGGCTTTGGGGAAAATCTCCATGTATCTGGTCATCATTACCGTTGTCGTCGGTTTTACCAATGTCGTATTGCGGTATCTTGGCCGCTTTGTCGGAGTGCGCCTGACTTCAAATTTTTATATTGAGTTGCAATGGTATCTCTATTCGCTGATTTTTTTCTTTGGCTTTGCTTACATTCTCAAACACAATATAAACGTCCGGGTTGACTTTTGGTTCGGTGAACAAAGCCCTAAACGCAAGGCTATGATTGATTTTGTCGGGCACTGGCTGGCCCTGGTACCCTTTTGCATCATTGCCTTGTGGGTCACTATCCCACCCGTTCTGACATCTTGGGGACTGCGCTTTGATGGCACTTGGGGAGCCTGGGAACTCTCGCCGGATCCAGACGGACTGCCCCGTGCGCCCATCAAAACGTTTATTATTCTGGCCTTTGTTTCCCTGCTGCTCCAGGCTTTCGCCGAACTTATCAAACTCTATGGTACCCTCACAGATGACCGTGATTTGGTCCCCGAAGGCTATGTGGAACCTGACGCGCCTATCCGCATAGAATAATCCTCTAAAATATCTGGCACGAAAGAACTTATCCCATGCAACGAAGCGGAGGAATTGACGAATGAATTTTGAATGGCTGGCCATCGTCATGTTTGCCCTGTTTTTATTTCTCATTCTCAGTGGCTATCCGGTGGCTTTTTCTTTTGCCGGTACGGCGATAGTTTTTGGGGCGCTGGGCCTGGTGCTGGGCGCATTTGACCTGAATTTGCTCAAGCTGCTGCCCAACCGTTGGTTTGGAGCCATGTCTGATTTCACTCTGTTGGCTATACCATTTTTTGTGTTTATGGGGGCGATTTTTGAGAAGTCGGGGCTTGCGGAAAAGTTATTAAAGACGATTGGCATATTACTCGGCCCCATGCGCGGCGGTTTGGCCTTGGCGGCCGTATTTGTAGGCACGCTTCTAGCCGCTGCCACCGGTGTGGTAGCTGCTACCGTCATCGTTATGGGCCTCTTATCCCTGCCCATTATGGTCCACTACAAATATAACCACAAGCTGGCTACGGGTGTCATCATTGCCTCCGGCACCCTGGCTCAACTTTTACCCCCCAGCCTGGTGTTGGTCGTACTCAGTTCGCAAGTAGGCGTTTCTGTCGGTGACTTGTTTCTGGGAGCCTTGATTCCGGGTCTTATGCTGGCTGGCCTCTACGCGCTCTATGTCGTTTACGTAGCCTGGAGACGGCCGGATGACGCTCCGGCCCTGCCGCCTGAAGCCCGCACCCTGAAAGGATGGGCCTTAGTACGGGAAACGCTCATTTCTGTCGTTCCGCCTCTGCTTTTAATATTTGCGGTCTTGGGCAGTATTTTCGCCGGTATCGCCACCCCTACCGAAGCCGGCGCTGTCGGTGCAGCTGGCGCCACCCTCCTGGCCATCCTCAATCATCAATTTAACTGGGACATAGTAAAAAGAGCCGCCCGCTCTACGTCTAACATCACTGCTTTAGTATTGATGATTTTGTTCTGTTCCACCTTCTTCGGATTGGTATTTGATGGCCTGGGCGGACAAAACTGGGTAACTGATTTATTGGCCGGTTTACCCGGCGGCTATTGGGGCTTTGTCATCTTTTCCAATATTGCCGTGTTTTTACTGGGTATCAATCTGGAATTTCTGGAAATCAGCTTTATTGTGATGCCCCTGTTTGTTCCGGCTGCCCAGATTTTGGGCGTAGACCTGGTTTGGTTCAGCGTTATGATGGCAATTAACCTGAACATGGCTTTTATTTCACCACCTGTGGGTTTTTCCCTATTCTATCTGCAATCGGTGGCCCCACCGGAGGTGGAAACGCTGGATATTCACAAGGGGGCTATCCCATTTATGGGGCTGCAAGGTGTAGGCTTAATTCTGGTTATGTTGCTGCCGCAAACTGTTTTGTGGCTGGTTAATAGAGGGTAGCAATGCAGCGCGATTTTCTAAATCGCTCTTTATAAAAAAGAGGCGCGTAGAAAAGTCTACGCGCCTCTTTTTAGTTTCTGTGAAGACTACTGTTAATTTTGCAGAGAACCTTGTATGTAATTGGCATACACAGCTTCGCTGGCGCTGAACCATTTTTGGATATTCTCGCGGAATGTTTTCCATTCAGCAAAAATGGTTTTGAAGTCGCCGTCTTCCTGCGCCAGTTCGTCGAACAAGGAAAATGCAGCTTCTTCTGAAGCTTTGAGAATTTCGTTACTGAATACGCGCAGTTGGACGCCGCCATCTACCAGTCGTTGCAGCGCTTCCTGATTGCGGGCATCGTACACAGCCATCATTTCCAGGTTAGCCTGGTACGAGGCTGTTTCCAGTGCTGCCTGGTATTCTTCTGGCAGTTCATTGAATTTTTCCAGGTTCACCTGAACTTCCAATGTGGGGCCTGGTTCCCACCAGCCAGGAGCATAATAGAATTTAGCTGCTTCCTGGAAGCCTAATTTCTCATCATCGTAAGGACCAACCCATTCAGCCGCATCAATGGCGCCCGTCTGCAAAGCCTGGAAAATTTCACCACCAGGAAGAACCTGAACGGTAACGCCCAGTTTGTTCATCACTTGAGCGCCCAGACCGGGAATACGCATCTTCAGCCCTTGCATGTCAGCGAGGGTTTCCACTTCTTTATTAAACCAGCCGCCCATTTGCTGCCCGGTATTACCAGCCGGGAACTGAATAACGCCGAATTTGTCGGCATAAAGTTCGCGCAGCATGTCCAAACCGCCACCCTGATACAGCCAGGCGTTTTGCTGCCGGTAATTAAAACCGAAAGGCAGCGCAGTCCCAAAAGCAGTGGCCGGACTTTTACCGATATAATAATAGGAAGCCGTATGGCCCAAAGGAACAGCGCCTTGCTCGACCACGTTCAATACTTCCAAACCGGGGGCCAATTCCCCGGCCGAACGAACGTCAATTTTGAACTTACCGCCGGTCATGGCTTCCACCCGCTTTCCGACAAGCTCCGCCCCGCCAAACAGAGTGTCCAACGATGGCGGCCAACTGGTCGCCATTTGCCAGTTTACTTCAGGTAATGACGAATCGCTGGCGACAGCTTCGGCAATGGTTTCGGCGTCTGCTACAGGCGCGCCTTCGGGCTGACTACTGCTGCATCCTACCAGTCCGATAGTAGCCGCACCTACTGCGCCCTTTGCTGCCAATCCTAAAAAATTTCTCCGGTCCATACGTTCCTCCTCTTAAGAGTTGCTAATTTGCCAAACGGCAATCGGATCAAGTTAGCCTATTGTATTAACAGAACGTGAGTTTTGTCAAAAATTGGATGGAGTAATTGGTGATTGGTGACGGGGTAATTATTCAGTTACCCCATTACTCTCAAAATGAGGGATCGTATTTGTAGTGGATACCGTCGGGGGTTTTGCGTTCACGCCAGCCGTATTGATGGAGGCTTATTTTACCGTCACGGCCGTATTCCAACATCTCTCGTTCCATTTCCGGAGTGGCGTATACGGCCGTTTCCCTAAATAATTCCACCGGATTCAGACCCAACTGCCGGGCCACGTGGTAATAAACTGCCAGCCCCACCTGCACCTGCCGCCCTGCCGGAATCGTGTAGTTCGCCATCACGTATCCCGCCAAACCGGCGCGCAGCCAGTCCGGGGACGCTTCACGGGCTGCCAGGGTGGCAGCCCGATGGCCGAAGATACCAAACACCGACCGCTGCTCCGGCGTGAGATTCTCTAAAAATTGGCGGCGTTGATCCGGGGTGAGGGTGGTAAATTGGGTGACTATCTGCCGCAGACGCTCGTCGGCATTATCCGGCAGAGGGGCAGCGTAATATTCGGTGATGGTGGCGGTGGAGGTCACGGCCGTAGTTTCCTCTGTTAGAGCGTGCAAAGCATTTCCATTTTGCATACGGCAGATACTTATTGGGGAAACGGCCGTATTCTAGAGTAATACGGCCGTTATTCGTTCGCTTTCCAACAGATTGGCAGTTAAAAATCTTCCAGAACGACACCATCTTCTGCTACATCCTTCACTTCTGTATAAAGGAAGACAGCATGTTGAACAGCGCCTTCATTTGCCCGAAGCACATGCTCAATCTGCAAAATTTTGTACGCCAGGCCCGGCATCATATCAATTTCCCAAAATGTCGGATTCAACGTATCGCCCACATGAAAAGCCATAAAAGGGGTTTCATCTGCAAAAGAAGCAATCTTCGTACTACCCTGGTACACGTAAACCGCATATTTCTTATCGTCCATCATTTCCTCACTTATTTGTAGATGACATTCTATTTCACGATATTAACTAATCTGCCTTTGACAACAATCACTTTCCGCGGCTCCTTGCCCTCCAGCCAATGCTGAATCTTCTCCGAAGACAAGGCCAACGTTTGCAGCGTCTCATCTGGCAGACCGGCTTCCACCTCAATCTTATCCCGCACCTTGCCATTCACCTGCACCACCAGCGTAATCGTCTCCTCTTTGGCAATTTCCGCGTCCCATTCTGGCCAGGGCTGCTGGTGAATGCTGTACGGCCGGCCGCGCTGCGCCCACAATTCTTCCGTAATGTGCGGGGCGATGGGGGCCAGCAGCAGGAGCAGGGTGTCTATGCCTTCATCCCAGGCTTCCCGGCTGACATTTAGCTTTCGTTTGGCCTCGGTGAGGCTGTTGCGCAGTTCCATGATGGCGGCTACGGCCGTATTAAAAGAAAACGTCTCCAAATCCTCGCCCACCTTGCGGATTGTCTGGTGCGTCTTGCGCCGCAAATTGCGCGTCGCCTGGGCCTCTTCCTGCCCCAGTTCATACGCCGTCAATGCCAAAGCCCACACGTCATTCAGCAGCCGGTACGGCCCCTTGATGCCGCCATAATTCCAGGGGCCGCCCTGATCCCATTTGGCAAAAAACATCAGGTAGGTGCGCACCGTATCCGCGCCATACTCCTGCACCAGGGCGTCCGGGGCCACCACATTTCCCCGCGATTTGGACATCTTCTCGCCGTCCTCACCCAACACCATCCCCTGATTGTACAGGCGCAGCATCGGCTCATCGAAATCCACCAACCCCATGTCCCGCATCGCCTTCGTGAAAAAGCGGGTATAAATCAGGTGCATGGTGGCGTGTTCCACGCCGCCGGTATACTGATCCACCGGCAGCCAGTATTTGCCTTCCGCCGGGTCAAACGGCCCCTCATCATAATGGGGACTCAGATAGCGATACTGGTACCAACTGGAACACATAAACGTGTCCATCGTATCCGTTTCCCGCAGGGCTGGTTGGCCGCAGATAGGGCAAGTGGTATGCAAAAAACCTTCGTGGAATTTGAGCGGGCTTTCCCCCGTGGGCATAAATTCGACGTCCTCCGGCAGTTCCACCGGCAGTTCCTCGTCCGGCACGGGCACAGCGCCATGTTCCGGGCAATATACCACCGGAATCGGCGCGCCCCAATACCGCTGGCGGCTGATCAACCAATCCCGCAGACGGTAGTTAACGGCCGCTTTCCCCATCCCCTGTTCCTCCAGCCAGGCCGTCACCTTGGCCACCGCTTTGCTGGCCGGCGTGCCGCTAAATGGGCCGGAATTGATCAACACACCTTCCGTTTTGGAGACATACGCCTCCTCCAGCGGGCCGTCCTCGTCCGTCCGCCCCGGCGCGCGAATCACCTCAATGATTTCCAAACCAAACTTCTGGGCAAACTCAAAGTCGCGCTCATCGTGGGCCGGTACGGCCATGATGGCCCCGGAACCGTAGCTCATCAACACGTAATCGGCAATCCAGATGGGGATGCGCGCCTGGTTGACCGGGTTGATGGCATACGCGCCGGTAAAAACGCCGGTTTTCTCCCGGTCGGCCGTTTCCCGGTCAATATCGGTCAGTCGCTCGGCTTGTTCCCGGTATTTCAATACCGTATTGGCCTGCTCCGGCGTGGTAATTTCGTCCACCAGGGGATGTTCCGGGGCCAGTACCATAAAAGTTGCCCCCCACAACGTATCCGGGCGGGTGGTGAAAATCTCAATGGGATGGCCCATCTCCGTATGGAAAACCACATCCGCCCCGGTAGATTTGCCAATCCAGTTCGTCTGCATCGTCTTGACCCGTTCCGGCCATTCAATTTCACTGAAATCCAGCAGTTCTTCAGCGTAATCAGTCGTCTTGAAAAACCATTGCTCCAAATCTTTCTTGATGACCGGCGTGCCGCAGCGTTCGCAGTGGCGATCCTCGCCCCAGACCTGCTCGCGGGCCAGGGTGGTGTTGCAATTGGGGCAGAAATCCACGGCCGACATCTTGCGGTAGGCCAGCCCCATCTCGATCAGCTTCTTGAAGAACCACTGCGTCCATTTATAGTAAGACGGATCGGCGGAAACAGCTTCCCGTTCCCAATCAAACATGGCGCCCATGCTGCGCAGTTGGCCGCGCATCCGCTCGATATTAGCAAATGTCCAGATTTTGGGATGGATGTTGTTTTTAATGGCTGCGTTTTCGGCCGGCAGGCCAAAAGCGTCAAAACCGATGGGAAAGAGAACGTTGAACCCCTTCATGCGCATGTACCGCGCCCGCGCGTCGGAAGGGGTCATGGCGTACCAGTGCCCAATGTGCAAATCCCCGGAGGGATAGGGCAGCATAGTCAGGGCGTAATGTTTCGGTTTGCTCTCGTCAATCACCTGCCGGTACAGGCCGGTTTCTTCCCATTGCTTCTGCCATTTGGCTTCTACTTCGTTTGGATTATACGTTTTGTTCATGGTTTTTTAGAGATTGGAGATTGGAGATTGGTTAATCTCCAATCTCCAATCCCCTCTCACTCCTTCAAGAAATTTATTGCCTTTGGCGCAAAATCTGCCACATTCTTTTGGGCGGCGCTGTGGCCGCCGGTTTCGTAGGTTTCCAGTTGGATATGGGGAATACGCTGGACGTATTTTTGGGCGTATTCGTAAGGGATAACCGGGTCGTCTTTGGCCCAGGCCAGGAGGACGGGCTGGGGTAAGTTTTCCAAGTTGTCCAAGCTGCGACGAGCGGGAGCGGTGAGGATGAGTTTGCTGATGCGGTGGGGATGGGCCACGGCCGTATCCAAAGCCACCCCGCCGCCCCAACTCTTGCCCATCAGTACGGC
>JALUPA010000433.1 GCA_027054335.1 Ardenticatenaceae bacterium | reverse complement strand
TAAGGATGAGGTACGTCGGGTGGGGACGGCATTGGGTCTGCCGGACAGTATTGTGTGGCGGCAGCCGTTTCCGGGGCCGGGGTTGGCGATTCGCTGCCTGGGGGAGATTACCTGGGAGCGGCTGGAGCGGCTGCGGCAGGCGGATGCGATTTTTACGGGGGAATTGCAGCGGGTGGAGATGCTGCGGGCAGGGACGCAGCAGGCGTTTGCCGTGCTGCTGCCGGTGAAAAGTGTGGGGGTGATGGGGGACGGCCGTACCTACCAGGAAGTGATCGCCCTGCGCGCCGTGACGACGGAGGATTTTATGACGGCCGACTGGGCCCGTCTGCCGTATGATTTGCTGGCCCGTGTCAGCCGCCGTATTGTGAATGAAGTGGATGGCGTCAACCGGGTGGTTTACGATATTACGTCGAAGCCGCCGGGGACGATTGAGTGGGAATAGGGGCGTGACGGGATTCAGAGAAATTTGGCAACTTTAGTTTGATTTGGCGCGTATAGTTGACAATGATATTTTTATGTGGGGCGCCGGCAGCCTGCCTGCGCTTCGGTAGAGTGTAACAGGAGGATAGCATGGATTACGGACATATTATTAGCCGGGGATGGCACATTACCTGGAACAACAAATGGTTGTGGGTGTTGGGTTTTTTGGCGAGCCTGACGTCTATGCGCTCAAGCTCGAATTTCTCTACAGGGAATAATACGACGTTTGAATCGTTGTCGCCGGAGCAGCTGATGGCGGCGTCGGGGGTGATGCTGGGGCTGGCTTGTCTGGCTTTGGTTGTGTTCATCATTTTTGCCCTGTTGAGTCTGGCGGCGCGGGGTGGGTTGATTACGGCCGTAGCCAAACTCAACCGGAATGAAGAAACCAGCCTGGGTGAAGCGTTCAGCGCCGGTGTGGCCAAAATCTGGTCATTGGTGGGGATGAGCTTGCTGCTTTATTTACCCATCATCATTTTTGTATTTGTGGTGGCGGCCGTTATTGGCTTTATGTTTGCCGGAGCAATTGGTTCGGCCGTGGCAGCGGATGGTTCCGGCGGTGATT
>JALUPA010000432.1 GCA_027054335.1 Ardenticatenaceae bacterium | reverse complement strand
CCCACATACAAACTCGTTTTGGAGGGGCAAATGAGCGCATTGTGTCATATGCCTACCTCTGGATGCGTGGCTGTGCTGACGAAGGCAATTTATCCCTTGTATGTTCCTTTTGCGGTTACTGATTTTTTTCAATAACGAACTTATTCAAAAATGGACATGGTTCAAAAACCCGCAAAGTTAGCTTGACACTTTTATTTGGGCACGAAAATTTTTTTGTGACCGAATTTCGCGTTCACACTGGTGAAATTCAACAGCCTTACAAATTTAGCGCAAAAATTTCTAAAAGTGTAAAGCAGAAGTGTCAAGCTAACTTGAACCATGCCAAGAATGAATTTTACTATTGTGTTCTTCTGCCTAATAAGTTATTAACTAATTTCTGAGTCAAAGGGATTGACGAGCATTCTCATCCCTTGTAAAATGCTTTTCCATGAGCAAGAACGGCCTTTTATACGAGCCAGTGCTCACTTTGAACGCAAACTTTGAACCTTTGAATGTTTGCAATACCAAACGGGCGCTGTTGCTTGTTTTGTCTGGCAAAGCAGAAATTATACTAAATGGTCGCGGTGTTATTCGCAGTAGTACGGCCGTGTTTGAGATTCCGTCGGTCATCCGTCTGGGCTATATGATCAAACGGCCGCGGCCCCGTATTCCCCTGTCCAAACGGGAAATTTTACGCCGCGACCACTATACTTGCCAATATTGTGGCAGCCAGCCCCGCTTTTTAACGATTGATCACGTAGTGCCCCGCCATATGGGCGGCGAACATTCCTGGAAAAATCTGGTGGCTGCTTGTATGCCTTGTAACCGGCGTAAGGGGGGTAAAACCCCGGAACAAGCCCATATGCCCCTGCTGCACGAACCGAAAGAACCCAAACCTTCTGCCCTTTACCGTTTCGGCCGTCACCTGGAAACCCACGAGGAATGGGTTCAGTTTATTGAGGGGTGGTAATTTCAATTTGCCGCCTGGCTGCATTCTCCTCGGCTAACGTCACAATTTGGTCAAAACCTGCATTCAGTAAATCAGCTACTTCCTTGACCATCTTCCGGTAATTTTCTAACGTGCTGCCATAGGGATCAGCCACACCGCCCTTTTCCCCGCTCATCTGCCCCAGTGTATAGATTTTAGCCGCGTGGCCGGGGAACTCAATCTGTAAGGCTTCAACGTGCCGACCTTCCATACACAGGACAAGATCAGCCCCTTGGAGCAGCGTTTCATTTACCTTTCTGGAACGGTGGCTGCTGATGTCAATTCCCCGGTCGGCCATTACCTGCACGCTAAAAGCGGAAGCAGACTGCCCAGGCATCGCCCAGGTTCCGGCAGAGCCGACCGTCCAGCCGGCCATACCGCACTGTTGAAAGATGTGGCGCAGCAACCCCTCGCCCACCGGCGAACGGCAGATATTGGCCGTGCAAACAAGCAAGATATGGGGCATAAGGCTTTTCCAAAAGGGAGAGGCCGGATTGTGAAAATCTGGCCTCTCTGGTAATTTAATCTAATTCCGGCTGCAATAAGCCATAGTTATTATCCCGCCGCCGGTACAATACATTAACGGCCCCTTCGTCTATATTGAAAAAGACGTAAAAATCATGGCCTAGCAATTCCAACTGGTCAATGGCTTCTTCCACAGCCATGGGGCGCATGGAAAAACGTTTGTAACGCACTATTTGTAATTCCTCGTCTTCCTCCTCCTCATAAGGTAATGGCTCACCTAATACCAATTCTTCTGTATTACCGGCATTGCGCCATTTGCGTCGCTGCTTTCCCCGATAACGGCTGATTTGCCGGTATAATTTATCAACAACGGCGTCAATAGCGGCAAACATATCGCTGCTGCGTTCTTCTGCTCGTAGAATCGTGCCTCGTTTGTCACGCACGGTAATTTGGGCCACTTCCCGCTCTTCAGCATTGCGGGCATGGGCTTCTTCAGTAAGGTCTACCCGGACTTCGACCAGATTAGGCATGTAGCGATCCAGCCGGCTTGTTTTTTTCTCTACATAGTTTTGCAATCTTGTTGTAACTTCCATATTGCGACTATTGATTGTTAGTTCCATTCTCTTTTCTCCTGGTGAATTTGATATGGCGCGGGTCAGGAATCCATTGTCTCGTCAGGATTCACATGGCGCGAGCTGTACAATAACCGGATACGCTTTTGGCTCCTACGGCTAACAAGGCTTCAGCGGCAGCAGCCAGCGTTGCTCCGGTTGTACATACATCGTCAATGAGTAAAATATTTTTCCCGGTCACTTTAGCTGCGTTGGCCCTGAAAGCGCCTCGGACATTGGTTAATCTGTCATGGGCATTCAAGCCTACTTGCGGAGAAGTGTGCCGGGGGCGGCTAATTGCTTCCAGATCGTAAGGAAGTGATAGTTGCCGACACATGTGTTTTGTTAATAGTGTTGACTGATTGTACCCTCTTTTTTTCTGCCGGTCAGGGTGCAAAGGGACGGGTAATACCAAGTCTATATTAAACTGCCATTGAGTCCAGGCTTTTACCATTAAATCGGCTAATGGTTCAGCCAGGGCATGGTAGCCGTTGTATTTCATGTTGTGGATGATCTGGGGTACCGGATCAGCAAATAGGGTGGCCGCCCGAATTTTGGTTAAGGGCAACGGCCGTTTGCGGCAAACATAGCATATTGAAAGGGAATCGGCAACGATACGGCCACATTGAGGACAGAGGGGTTCAGATAACCATTGGATACGGCCGTAACAATCCGTACACAACAGGGAACCGACCTTTTTGCAGCTAACACAAACAGGGGGGAAAACAAGGTTTTTGAGAGCGTCTGCCAGCCCTTTGGCGCCATTCCGCCACGATAAGGCTGACGATGTCAATGACTCACTCAAGGATTGACCGACCTTCTCTGCAAATTTTTGATTGGACGACTGATAGATTAAGTATAACGGCCGTTTCTTTATCCTCTCACGCCCTGCATAGCCGTACTCCGCAAAATCTGGAATAATGCTGGCCCCAACAACACAATAAAGATGGAAGGGAAAATCAAAAACACCATCGGGAACATCATCTTAACCGGCGCCTGTTGTGCCTTTTCCTCAGCCCGCTGCCGCCGGCGCACACGCATTTGGTCTGCTTGGATACGCAAAATCTTACCGATACCCACCCCCAGCTGTTCTGCCTGCAAAACAGCCGCGATAAAACTGGTTACATCCGGCACATCCATCCGATCCGCCATGTCTCGCAAAGACTGCCGGCGGGATTTACCCAATTGCATTTCATAAATAGCCCGGCCAAATTCCTTCGCCAACGGGTCATCCCATTTTTCGTCTACCTTTTGCATAGCGCCATTAAAAGTCATACCCGCATCCACACAGATTGTCATGAGGTCTAAAGCGTCCGGCAGCTTTTTAATAATGGCCTGCTTCCGTCGGTCTACCTTTGCCCGCAGCCACATAAATGGCAAGAACCAACCCAAAACAAAAGTCCCCAAAGTAAAAAGTAACCGCTTGTTAAGCGCCGAACCGAACCTCGTCATCACCATAAACGTCAAGGCGGCAAAAAGAATGCTGGCAACAACGCGGATCATCAAAAATTCAGCAGCCCGCATGTTGCGCGGGTTTCCTGCCAGTTCCAGCATACGGGTTGTACTTTCCAGGGTTTTTTGTGGCGTAAATCGAATAAGAAATTCGCTTATGCTACGAATAATGGGCACAAAAACACGGTCAGAAATTGGCATGGAAAGCTCAATTTCTTCAATCGAGGCTACTTCTTCACGGGCGGCATACTCATCAATCCGCGAAATTAATGGGTCGTCTTCTGAACGTCGCAGTAACAGCACGCTAATAATAATGATGAAAACAGCAATAACCACAAGAATGAGTAATAGCAATGGACTCATAATTTATCTCCACCGTTCACGAATTTAACGCTGCTCTTTTCCCGGTTAATATCTTGGACTAGACTTCAATGTCTACAATCTTCCGTATAGCCAGCCAACCAAAGAAGATCATTATTGCTCCGATACCCAGGAGTATCCAGCCACAAGGGAATACGCCAGGAATGATGAAGGGTTCTTCTTTAACCCATAGTTCCGATACGTATCCGGGGTTGATCATAAATAACAAACCACCCAACACAATGGGAAGCAAAGAAATAATAGTGCCGGAAATCCGGCCTTGTGCGGTCAATGTGCGAATCTCACCTTTAATACGGACTCGTTCCCGGATGGTATGGCTAATGCTTTCCAGTACTTCGGCCAGATTACCACCTACCTCACGCTGAATGTTGACGGCCGTGATAATTAAATCCAGGTCCTCGCTGGGCACACGCCGGTACATATTATCTAACGCCGCCTCTACACTCAAACCCAGACGTACTTCTTGCACCACTCGTTCAAACTCGACAGAAACCGGCGGTGGCAGTTCTGTGGCAATGGCTTCCATACCCTGTAAAACACTATAGCCGGAACGCAAGGCATTCACCCATAAATTGAGCGTGTCGCTAAGCTGATGGTCGAAAGCACGCATCCGCTTGTCGGCGGCAAATTTAACATACTGTTTAGGGGCAATAAAACCCACAATAGCCCCCAACACACCAAAGACTATAGAATTGTCTCTGGGTAAATAATAACCCAGCAATCCACCACCTATCGTAGCAAGGATAACCACCACGAAATATTCGCTGACTCGCAGCTTCAAATCCGCTTTGGCTAATCGCTCCCGGGTTGTTTCAAAAAAGCCTCGGCCAGATAACGCCTTATCCAATCTATCGGCCACATCTGGCCCCGCAGAATCTACGTCCTCGTCAGGTATATCTACAACTGTAGTGGCCGTCCCTACAAATTGCTCCAAGCGGTCATCCACACTTCTTTGGTCACCCCCCAATACAATAGCAGCACCCGCACCTAATATCAGGAAAATACTGGCAAGAGCTATAACAATGAGTAATGGGGGCATATCACGCTCCTTTTGGTTTGCTGCATTGCTTATATGAATGATTTTTTACTGCCGTAAGCATCCCTTTATCGCCGGCGCGACCCAATACCAAAAATAGACGGCGGCAAAATAATGCCTTGTTCTTGGATTTTCCACATAAATTTCGGCCGTAACCCCGTAGGGCGCAGCCGGCCAATAACTTTGCCATTCTCAATATTAGTTTGCTCGAAACGGAAGATTTCCGACATAGTGATGATGTCACCCTCCATACCTTGAATCTCACTAATCGAGGTGATCTTACGGGTACCGTCACGCATACGATCTTGATGGACAATCAAATGAATAGCCGAAGCAATTTGTTCCCGAATAGCGCGATGAGGCAAATCCATACCGGCCATCAACACCATCGTTTCCAAACGGGACAACATATCACGGGGACTATTAGCATGACCCGTAGCCAAACTTCCGTCATGGCCGGTATTCATTGCCTGTAACATATCCAAAGCTTCACCACCACGCACCTCCCCCACAATAATCCGATCAGGGCGCATACGCAACGAATTAACCACCAAATCTTGAATTGTCACAGCCCCGCGACCTTCTACATTAGCCGCGCGTGATTCTAACGTCACCACGTGATCCTGTCGTAGTTGTAGTTCGGCAGCATTTTCAATGGTGACAATCCGCTCATCATCAGGAATAAAGCCGGAAAGAATATTCAACAAGGTTGTTTTCCCGGAACCTGTGCCTCCGGAAATCATGACGTTCAATTTGGCGATAACACAGGCTTTCAGAAATTCAACGGCTTCAGGAGTGATACTGCCAAATTCGATCAGATTTTCGACCGTAAAGGGAATTTTGGCAAAAATACGAATCGTTAATGTTGCCCCATTTAAGGCAATGGGGGGGATGACGGCATTGACACGAGAACCATCCGGCAAACGTGCATCAACCATCGGCGATCCTTCATCAATACGCCGGCCTAATGGAGCTACAATCCTGTCAATAATGCGCATCAAATGATCATTGTCCTCAAAGGTCACATTGACTCGTTCCAGGCGGCCGGCCCGTTCTATATATACATTCTTTGGCCCGTTGACCATGATTTCGGTAATACCATCAGTATGCAGGAATTGTTCCAGAGGGCCGAAACCTAAAATTTCGGCTACAATCGCCTCAAACAACCGCCTTTTTTCGTTACGGGTCAAAACGATACTTTCTTCAGCCAGCATAGATTCAAACATTTCCTGAATGGTCACGCGAACTTCGGCTGTTTGAGTAATATCCATGCTGGGGTCCAGTTCCGCAATCAAGCGTTGCTGCACCCGGTTTTTCAGGTCAACATAAGCATCGCGCGAACCCACGGCTGGTGATGCCCGTTTTACTCTAAGCTCTTGTAACTTTGATGACTCCGAATTTTCCGAAGAATCCTGATTGCGTTCAATTCGCTTTAAGAGTGACACTTTTAACCTCCAGCATTTCCTCGACTAAATAACCTGCCCAACAAACCGCTTTGCTTTGGCTTATCTGCATTACCCTTGCCATTAGCTGTTTCCGGCGTCACCATCTCCTTAATAACATAATTGGATAACTTTACCAACGCCAAACTAACCGGACGCTTTTGATTTGCTCCTATCACCAAGGGTACACCCTGATCTGCAGCCACATCAACAGCCACTTCATCTCTGGGAATAACCATAAATATCGAGCGTTTTAGTGTGTCTCCAACGTCTTTAACGGATATGCTGCTTTTATTTGAAGCCCGATTGACAACCAACCATATCTTTTCAGATTCATATTCCAGGCTTTCAGTTAAGTCAAAAAATCTGCTGACATTTTTCAAACTGGTAAGGCTCTGTTGAGTAACTAATATAATGCGATCCGCATTATCCATAACAGCCAAGGTCTTCTCATCTAGATATGATGGTGTATCCAAGATGACGAAATCGTAAGTTTGTCGCAAACTTGTGACGAGGTTAACCAAGCTTTTCTCCGTCACTACATCGGCCATTTCCGGACGTGGCGGCGCCAATAGCACATTTAATTCAGTACGATGAACTTGTACAATGCTGCTAATCAAATCAGAATCGATTTCATCGCCACTGTTTAAATCAGCCAAGCTGGTAACTGCCCGCAAATTCAACATGACGGAAACATCGCCAAATTGCAAACTGGCATCTACTAGAATGGTACGATGCCCCCGTTTGGCCAAGGATACAGCCAGATTGATGGCGATAGTAGTACAACCAGTTCCGCCTTTTGGGCTAAACACAGCGATTACATTCCCTTCTGATAAGGACGGAATTTCAAGGCCGCGTCCATCTGTATAAGCATGTTGGGACAAAACAGGGGCCGCCCGCACGCTTGGTCGTTTATCGTGAACCCGACGGATAGCTGCCACTAATTCATCTCCGCCAAACGGCTTTGTCAGAAAATCTCTGGCCCCAGCCATCATGGCGCGCCGCAAATAATTCGGATCGCTTTGCACCGACATGATGATTATTTGAACAGTAGGAACTAACTCGGTGATTTGCTGGCTGGCGCCAATGCCATCTACTCCAGGCATATTGATGTCCATTAAAATAATGTCGGGTTCAAACTGGCGCGCCATTTCAATAGCTTCTTCGCCAGTGCCGGCCTGACCGATTACTTCGATGTCGGACTCAAACTGGAGCAGTTTTCTTACATTTTCTCGTGTTTCGGGGAGATCATCAACAATGAGTACGCGGATATTCTCTGCCATTCTTTTTCCAGGATTTTTTGAACTTCCAGTTATCCTTGTGCATGGACTTCCGGGTTATTTTTAACGTTACTGCCATTTATAAAGATAAACTACACTTGTTTTTACTTGACTATAACTCCATCATACTATGATCCTTAGCATTGTCAATAGGGTAATAGCAGGGAGTATAAACAAAAAATGAGTCCTATCAAATGATAGGACTCACGGTCTCAAAAAAACTAATATATCTTTGAATTAATTGGAATGCTAATAAAAATTAGCCGAGACCATTGGTGACGCGGCTGAACACGTTACCGATTTGCGGGCCAAGCAGTGTCAAGATAGCAATTACTACAACAGCTACCAGGACGAGAACCAACGCATACTCTACTAAACCCTGACCATCTTCACGATGTAAGAACAACATTTTGTCTTTACCTCCTATGGTAAATTTACAAATGATTTCTAAAGACCAATAAAAACAATACAAGTGAATTACGCTTAAAGATTAGCGTTTATCCAATGAATTCTCAATAGGAGAGTAGTACCGAAATATCAATTATACTTTGCAATGTTTTCTCGGATGTCAGACAGAAACTACACTGTTCAGTATTGTCCTGTGATCTTAAATTTTATCTTACGGTTATTTCCTCAACAGAAATGGGAATCATGAATTCTACTCGCGTTCCCTGGCCAATGCTGCTTTGAATATTTAGTTCACCACCCAACATTTCAGTGCGCTCTCGTAAAGTAGCCAGGCCTATGGTACGGCCGTTTCCATTCAACACTTCATCTGGATTAAATCCGCTGCCATTATCTTCCACAACAGCCAGCACCTGCTCTGGGGCCATATCCAATGAAACCTGAATTTGGGTAGCCCGCGCATGAGTCAGAGCGTTTTGCAACAATTCCTGAACATTACGGAAAATCGTAACTTCGATATGGCTCTCCAGACGTCTTTCCACACCTGTTATCGTAATAGTAACCGGAATGCCGTTTTTTTCCTGGAAAGATTCAGCATAACGGCGCAAGGTCGGCACTACGCCAAGATCGTCCAACATCATCGGGCGCAAGTCAAAGATAAAATCTTTAACGTTACTGAACGTAGAGCCGGCCGAATTTTTAAGCGCATTCAATTCAGCACGCGCTCGATCCGGGTTTACATCGAAAAAACGTTGGCAGATTTCTGCCTGCAAAATAAAATTGCTGATAGAGGAGGCTACCGTATCGTGCATTTTCCGCACTAACCCTTGCCGTACTGCTTCTTCTGTTTGGATAACGCGGATAACACTGGATTGATCTCCGGCAGCAGCACGGGACGATGGTGTAGGCATTGCCGTAAGACCACCGCTCAATTCCAGTAATTTTCTTTGCAAATCTGCTAAACGTTCCAGATTCCGTTGGTCGCTTTGTAATTTTTCCAGTTGCCCGCGCATTGTAAAAAGTCTTTGCTGGACATCATTCAGCGCTTCATAGGCTTCTTTAATGTCCTGGCGAGGCAATGTGTCAAAGTTAGTTTGCAATTGGCGCGTATAGTTTGTTACCTGGGCATTTCGCTGAGCCAGTTTTTCTACTTCTGCGGCGCTTTGTTTTATTAAAATGTCAATTTCTTTGAGGTCCCTTTGTGTCTGTTCGTACTCCTTTTGGGTTTCCTCGATGAAGTTTTGTGTTGAGTAGTCCTCTTCCATTGCTTAATTTACCATTATGTTTTTAATCTTAGCGTTCATCTTCCAAACGTACCCAACCGTGACGCAAAGCATATACGGCCGCTTGCGTCCGGTCATCCACGCGCAATTTACGCAAGATAGCCGTCATGTGATTCTTCACTGTTTGGTGGCTGATTCCCAACTTGTAGGCAATTTCTTTATTGCTTAAGCCGCGGGTAACGTGTTCCAATATTTCCATCTCGCGCGGGGAGAGGGGGATGAACAGTTCATCGGTATCACTAATCATCGGGCCGGCAAAACGGCCGACTTTTTGTTCAATCCAAACAACCAACTCATCATAGGTCATTGTTTTCCCGTCTACGTAGTATTGGCCGTCACGAACTGTATAAATGATACTGATTAATTCTTCCGGAGTTATGTCTTTGGGGCAATAAGCTGAGGCTCCAGCCCGGAGTGCGTGAAATACCTGTTCGACGTCATCATATCCCGTAATCATAATCACCTTCATTTCGGGTGATTTGTTTTTGATTTTTCGGGTCACTTGAAGACCATTAATAGTGGGTAAATTAATGTCCATCAAAATGACTTCGGGTTGCAGTTCGTAAGCCAGCTCAATGGCCACTTCGCCATCAGCTGCTTCACCTATAACGTGCATACTGGGGTCGGTCTCTAAAACATCAATAAGACCCTGGCGGAAAACGGGGTGATCATCAACAATGAGCAATTTGATTTGTTCAGACACAATAAATTAACCTCTCTCTGACTGGATTTTGTGACAGCTATCTACATTTGTTATCATGTGGATTTTCCCAATTATACTCTGCCATGATGTGGGCTGCATGGAAAGAAGTGAAGATTAGGAACGAAGGCAGTATACCATGAAAAAGAGGCTGATGGCAACTTTACCTGACTGTTTTTAGCTGGTAAACAGTCATATTGTTTAATCCGGCAGCCTGGGTTAAGGTGAAATTGGTGGTAAAGACGAGGGTGGCGCTGTTGGCATTGGCCACGGCCGTATATGGCCATCCCGGCGCTGTGACTAAATAATCAGCCTCGCTCTGCAAAATATATCGTTCTAACGCCGTTTCATCCGCCAACAGAGGGATAATTTCCGGGGAGATGAGTCCGGCCAGATCAAGCAACGGCCGTTCCGCAAAATACCCTATCGCCCCAATATCGTGTGAGGCAATCAGCGCGTCTTCCGGTGTATTTTCTGCCAGCCACTGCGCCACCGTCACCATTTCCCCTTCCACAATGGCCACGTCCCGCGCATAGGCAAATGCGCCCTGGAGTAGAAAAAAGAGCAGCATCAGGGCAAAGGTAATGGCAGTGACGCACTGCGCCAGCCATAAAGTGCGACCGGATGATTGTCGGGCAAAAAGCAATTTGATCCAGCCGCCCAACCCATAAATCAGCCAGATGGGAATGGCAGCCATGAGGTAACGGCCGTGTTGAAAAGTAACCGGCAGCCGCCAGGCATACAACATGATGTGCCCGCCCGCCCACAACAATGGCAGCACGACTACCAACTGCTTCTGCCGCCAATCCCGGCGCAGCGCCAGCCAGCCGCCGTAGATAACGCCCGGCAGCAGCAAAAAATGGGCCGCGTTGATCCCCTGCCAGCCGGCATCCGATCCTCCCAGGCTGAAATAAAATAGCTGAAGGGTGCGAGCGCCGATAAACTGCTGCAAAACGGCCGCATACTCCGTCTGTTTGGCGTAAAAAGTATTGGGCCAAAGGCTGCCGCTGGTCAGATAGTTGAAGAGGAAATAGGGGATCAGGGTGAGAACGGCCGCGCCTCCATACCCTGACAGCACCTTAGCCCGCTCGCTCATTGTTTCCGGCAGTAAGAGTAATCCCAGAGCGATGAGCATCAGCAGCACCAGACCATCCGGCCGAATGAGAATAAGCAACCCGGAAAGAACGCCCAGTAACGCCAGCCGGTACAGTCGAACTGTCCCTCTTGCGGCAATACGGGCATACAAGGCCACAATTTGTAAACCCAGCGCGGCAAAGAGGAGCGTTTCCATACCGCTGGCTGCGGCCCACAGCAGGGGCCAGGTCAAAGTCGCCGTCAGGCCGGCCAGCCAATCTTTACCGGCCAAATCCGGCCAGACAGCGCGCCACACCTGCATGACGGCCGTAACCAGCCAAAGCAGCGACAAAAAACCCAGCAAATAAGTCCAAAACAGGTAGGGGATGCGTAAAACGTAACCAACGGACAGCAAAATCGTCCAGAGAGGGGCCGTAGAACCAGCGCTGGTCACACCGGGCACGTATGCAAAACGGCCGTATCGTGCCAGACTGCGGGCATACGTCTGGTGAATCCAGGCATCATCCAACGGAAACCCAGACTTACCGCCAACCGCAGCCGAAATGAGCAAAAACAACCCAAACCCCAGTAAACAGGCCAGAAAAACAAACCAGTGCCTGCGATTTATTTTAGGCATAGTCTACTCCGGTGGATTCAGCTTATACAGCTTAAATCTGTCAAAGTATTCACCCAGATACTCTACATAGGGGGATACCTCAGACCCTTCATACAATGGGGCCAAGGGGCGGGGACGGTTTTCGTCCAGAATCAGATAGGTGGCATTGAATTGGGCCGCCGCCTCTAACATACCATCTACGGGTTCGTTAGGAACACTGATTGATTTTATGCCGGTGAAATAGTAAAAGGCCGGGGCATTGCCGCTCATCACTACGGCCGTATCCGGCACCATCTCCCCCACCTGCTGAAAGAATAACGGCTCTTCCTCTTCCGAATGGCGCAGCGTGCCAAAACTAATGATCAAGGCGACTAGAACGAACAATCCGGCAAAAATCGGTTTGGCTTTTTCCGGCTGCCAATGTTTCAACCGTTTAGCCATCCAGTCCACAGCAACACCAATTCCCCCGGCCGCCAACGTCATCATCCACGTCCACAGCGCTGCCGAGGAGTGGAGCAGGCCGCCGCGCTGCCCCGGCCAGGTGAAGACGAGGCTCATTGCCAAAAACAAGGCCAGCGCGTACCAGGTCAACGGCCGTAAAAGCGGCCATTTGTCCCGCTGCCGCCCCCACTTTATCCAGGCCCAGGCAATGAAGGGGCCTAAAAAGACCAGACCGCTGACGGCAATAAAGGTCTGGGCCGCCATAGAAACGCCCTGTATTTTGGATTGCAAAATGTTGGGCCAGCCCCAGGCCAGATAATCAGAGAGGGTGATGGTACGGCCGTAAGCAAAAATATCGTCATAATAGGTGAGGAACAGGGTCTGCGTGCCGGATGTGGGTAACGGCCGTCCCAGCACCTGCCAGTTATGGATAAACCAGCCACCCATAATGAACAGATAGCCGGCAAAGAGAAGGAGTAAATGGGAGATTGGAGATTGGAGATTGGAGATTGGAGATTGACCCTTACGCTTAATCTCCAATCTCCAATCTCTAATCTCAAAAAGCCACATCAAGCCGCCGACACCCAACAATAGCACCCCGTCCGCCCGTGTCAGATGGGCCAATCCGGCCGTCACCCCGGCCAGAAACCAATATTTTGCGGAGCGGCGCATATGCGCCCAGGCCAGAAAGAGCAAGGTCAAGCCCCCCGTCCAGGCAAAAGGGGCAAAAGTAGACGGCTGGTTAAAAAAACGACTGTAGTAACCGCCCACGGCCGTAAACAAACCAGCCGCCCACACTAGCCAGCGCTCATCCGTAAATTGCAGGCTGATAACATACGTCAAAATAGGCAGCAGCCCGGCCAATAGCCAAAACGGCAACTGCGCCCCCACAAATTGATCCGTAAACGTATAGCCCACAGCTGCCAGCAGGGAAGGCAGCGGCATCCAGTAGGAATGACTGGGGGTGGGAATACCTTCCGGGTTATCCAGGTACTGCCAGATGACTTCTTCGGTAAAGCCATACCCCTCCGCCAAGCGACGGCCGTTGGTCGTGTAATAATACGCATCCATATAAGAAGGATGCGCCATAGAAAACGCCCAAATTCCCTGAAGAATCAGGCCAATCAAGACCAGCCAAATCCAGTCCCTCTTTTGCCAGGCAGGTCGTGTGTATTGTCCATCAATGGTGCTTGTCATAATTTCTAAAAGGTGCGACGCATTTACAAAAATGCGTCGCACCTGAATAGTCACTTATATTTTAACCCATTTTTCCAAATATGGTTGGGGGCTATGAGGGAATTTTGTTGGTGGGCTAATGGGAATTTACTGGATTTTGTTTCTTAACGTTTTCAGAAAGGCCTTGCGCAAGCCGGGGCTGACGAGCAGTTTTTGGAAGAAAGCCGGATAGCGGCTGCCAATATCCACGCCGCACATACAATCCTGAATGACCTGCGGAATCCATTCATAATCAGAATGGGAAAGCAGGCCGGTTCGCTCATTTAATTGAGGTAGTAACTCCAGAAAAGCATCACCCGCTTCCGGCCAGACCCGCAGCCGTTTCAGATATTGTTGTAGAGTCAGTAAATCGTCATCCGGCAGCTTTTTCGCCTCTGTTTGCCGGAGAAAAGTATCTTTCGTTGTGTATAGACTCATATCATTTCTCTTGTTTTTGCCACATTGCCATTATTTTAGAGACCTACTATAACAAAAACAGTGGTATCACGTGGATAGGAAACAAGAGCTATGGGCTACACAATGAAACTTTCACCCAGTCCCGGCACATGCACATCGGGGAATTGCTGCTGTTTTTTCAGGGCGTCGGCCAGGGCAAAGGAGGCTTCTTCTTCGCCGTGGACGATGTAAGTGTGCTGCGGCGGCGTTTTGATATGTTTCGTCCAGGCCAAAAGTTCATTTCTGTCTGCATGGGCGCTGAAACCGTTAATTGTTTCTACCTGCGCTTTCAACTGATACGGTTCGCCAAATATCTTCACTGTGGGTTGTTTTTCCACCAAGCGGCGGCCCAGCGTATTGGGCGCCTGCCAGCCTACAATCAAAATAGTATTGCGCGGGTCTTCGATGTTGTTTTTCAGGTGATGGAGGATGCGGCCGGCTTCGGCCATACCGCTGGCGCTGATGATCACGGCCGGGTCCCGCAAAAAGTTCAACTCTTTGGATTCACGCACGGTGCGGGTGTAATGCACCATCTCAAAACCAAATGGCCCGTCGTGTTGGTCGCCCAGGAGAAACGCCTCCATTTCTGTGTCATACGCTTCCGGGTGGAGGCGGTAGATACCGGTAGCGTCAATAGCCAGCGGGCTGTCTACGTAAATGGGCAGGTGGGGTGGGATGTCCCGCTTGTCGGCCAGCCGGTGCAGGCGATAAACCAACTCCTGGGTACGACCCACGGCAAAGGCGGGGACGATCAATTTGCCGCCCCGCTTGCAGGTTTCGTTGACGATGCGTTCCAGTTTTTTGTCGGCGTCGTCAGCCGTCTCGTGCAAGCGGTTGCCGTAGGTGCTTTCTACCAATAATATGTCCGCGCTGTCAATAAACGTCGGGTCGCGCAAAATCGGCCGATCCGGCCGGCCTATGTCGCCGCTGAACACCAACCGAACGTCCCGGCGATCTTCTTCGTTTTCAATGTCCAGGACGGTAATGGCCGAACCGAGAATATGCCCCGCATCGTAAAAGGTGAGGGTGATACCGGGCAGGAATTGAAACGGCCGTTCATACCCCACCCCCATAAAATATTTCAAACTCTCCACCACGTCGGTGCTGTCATAAATCGGCTTCAGCGGGGGCTGTTTGTTTCTGGCCCGCTTCTTGTTCAGATACTCGATGTCATACTGCTGGATTTTGGCGCTGTCCCGCAGCATGATGGTACACAAATCACGAGTAGCATACGTGCAGATGATGCCTCCCCGGAAACCACTCTTTACCAGATTAGGAATGTTACCGCTGTGGTCAATGTGGGCGTGCGACAAAATCAGATAATCAATCTCGGCAGCGTTAAAGGGTAAATGCAGATTGCGCTTGTAGGTTTGCTTCCGTGACCCTTGATACAGGCCGCAGTCCATGAGAATTTTACGGCCGTTTACTTCCAACAAATGCTGCGATCCCGTCACCGTGCGTACTGCGCCGTGAAATGTAATCTTCATTTTATTCACCTCTGTTGGGCGATTTGGCAAATCGCCCTACTGTAACAACTCAATAATTTCCGCACCATATTCCCGACAGTGCCATTCTCCTACCGCCTCAATCCGGGCCAATTCTTCTACCGACTGCGGGTTGCGTCGGGCAATCTGCCACATCGCTTCCCGGCTGAGGATAACGTCCGACTCTACGCCGCGCTCAATAGCCCGGTTCTTGCGCCACAGACGTAGCTTTTCGTAACGGTTCGTCACCTGTTCCGGGGGGCGCTTGGGCCGTTTGGGGCGAGTAGGCGGCGGCGCCTGCAACCCCTTCTCGATAACGCGCAGCAAAGCCGCACCATACCGCTTGATCTGGCCGGAACTCATGCCGTGTACCGAACGCATCTCTCGCGTATGGCGCGGCAACGTCTGAGCCAGTTCCAGGAGCGTGCGGTTGCCAAACACCTTGAATACCGGCTGATCCCGCCGCCGCGCTTCCTGATCCCGAAAGATGTTTAGTTCGCGCAACACGGCCAACTGCTGCGGCGATAACTCTTTACGGCCGTTAATAGACCAAAAGCTCTCCGGGTCAAATTCGTTATTGCTGAGATTGATGCGCGTCTGTTCGGCAAAAATCTCGGCCGCTTCTTCCAAACGGCCGTTTTGCTCCAGTTCCTCCGCCAGATAATCGCGCAATTGGGGCAAATAATGGGTGTCCAGACGGGCATAGGCCAGTTGTTCCGGGGAAAGCGGCCGCCGGCACCAGTTGGATTTTTGGAACCGCTTGTCCAGCTTAATGCCGTAAACCTGCTCCAGCATCCCGGCCAGCCCGTACCCCTCATACCCCAAAATGCGGGCCGCCCACATCGTATCGAACAGGTTGCACAGTTCCCAGCCATACTGCCGCTTCATCAGAATCAGGTCATATTCAGCGGCGTGGAATATCTTTTCCATAGCGGGATCGGCAATGATCTCGCCCAGACCGGACAAATCAATATCGGCCACCGGATCAATGATATAATCCTGGCCGGGGATGGTCATCTGAATCAGGCAGACTTGCTCCCGGTAAGCGTACATGCTGTTGGCTTCCAGGTCTAAAGCAATGCGGGGTTGTCCGCGCAGTTCTGCCAGACACGCCTGCCAATCTGCCTGGGACGTAACCAGTTTATACGGCGGCAATTTTTCCACACCCTCACGCATCACGCATCACGACCTCACTATACCATTCCCAAAAGCGGCGCACTCCTTCTTCTGTGGACACCTGCGGATCATAGCCCAACAAACGGCGGGCTTTGCTGATGTCTGCCTCATTCATCACAAAATCGGCTGACATACGCGGTTTGCTCACCAGATTGGCTTTACGGCCGGCCAAACCTTCCAGCATTCCCACAAAATCTTTCAGCAGTGTGGGATTGCCCCGCCCCAGATTGATAATTTCGTAGCCCAACGGCCGTTCCAGCGCCAGCACAATTCCATCCGTAATATCCTCCACAAACGTCCAGTCACGATACATCTGCCCGCCGTCATACAGAGGAATCTCGATCCCTTTGGTGATGCTTTCCGCCACGAGATAGGCCATCATGTCGGGACGGCCGTTTGGCCCGTACACCGTAAAAAAGCGCAGCACCGTAAAATTAAAATCAAACAAATAATGGTACGAATACCCCAAAATTTCCGAAGCCCGTTTGGCCGCCGCATACGGCTGTAAAGGCCGGTCACACGGGTCCGTTTCCACAAACGGGATTTGCTTCGTATTGCCATACACCGACGAAGTGGAAGCAAACACAAAATTCCCCACCGAACCGGCCGCCCGCGCCGCATCCATCAGGTGCTGCGTGCCGTTCAAATCCACTTCCACGTACAAATCCGGGTGCTTAACGGCGTTACGCACCCCGGCCATTGCCGCCAAATGAGCTACAGCGTCAAACTCCTCTTCCTCAAAAAGAGCAAACATCCCTTCCCGGTCGCGGATATCCATTTCCGCCATCCTGAAATTAGGGTAAGCGCTCAACCGGGCTTCATTGGCCCGCTTTTTTGCCGGATCGTAATAATCGTTAAAGTTATCCAGCCCCACAACATCATCCCCGCGCCGGGCCAGCTTTTCCGCCAGGTTGCTGCCAATGAACCCGGCCGCGCCGGTAACAAGTACTTTCATATCTCTCTTGCCCTAATGTATAAACGGCAGACTGTTCCATCTTGCAGATTGAACAGCCTGCCGTTACCCTGATCGGCCGCTTTACAAACGGCGTAAAAACCGTTCCAGCGAGTCGTCCGTTACCGCCCGTCTCAACAATTCTTTCAATCGGGCTATATCGTCAATTTCTTCCAGCTTTTCCGGTAAATCATCCGGTGTTTCCTGAAAGCGCAAGGTCAACACTTCCACAATATCCTCACGGGTGGATTGTTCCATACCTTGCTGCAAACCCTGCTGCAAACCCTGCTCTAAACCTTGCTCTAAACCTTGCTCTAAACCTTGCTCTAAACCTCGTTGAATGCTCTTGCGTTCGATAGCCGTTACATATTGCATGTTACGTTCCTCCTCATATTCGGTAATGGCTGTTTGAAATTGTTCTTCCAGCTCCGGCGTCAGGATCATCACCCAATCTATGAACCGGAACAATTCCAGAATACGGCGGCGGTCATAGCCCCGCTCGTACAACCGGCGCGCCAGGCGAAACTTGGCGTCTCGCCGCCGCTCCGACGCCGGCACGGTGGCCACAGCCTGTAAATGGGACATGACGACGATGGCAAACGGGTTGTCATTTTGTTCCAGTTCCGCCCATCTTTCCTGATAGTCCAACAACTTGACAGCCGGGAAATCCAGTTGTATCTTGCAGCCCCACAATTCATAGCCCCAACTGTCCGGCCGCCAATTAAACCGGTCGTCGCTGAGAATAGCCAGACTGACAATGCGGCGCTGATAATGATTATACAACAGGGTGTTGTACTGGAACATGCGCCGGGCAAAGTTCCGCTCATACTGCCCCTGCACTTCGATATGAATAAGAATCCAGGCTTCTTCGCCGTTTTTACGCCATACCTTGACCAGTTTATCTACCCGCTTACGCCCCGTTTCGCTGTCCCGGACAACTTTTTGCAGTTCCTTGTCCAGAAATTCGTAGCCGCGTGACCAATCCGCGTCGTTGTAAATGCGGGGAAAGAAAAAAGCGATAAATTCAGGGAAGAACTGCTCGATAATCTCTTTCCAGGGAGAGTCGTAATCTGCTTGCTCCATTACATTTCCTTCAATCTTTAATTCTCCATCCCCGCCGGTTTGATGTCCTGAATCATCAGTTGTAAATTGGTACGGCCGTTCCATTTATTTAAGTTGATCGTATACACAATGTCAACCAACTGCGGCATCTGCTTCGTCCACTCGCCTTGTCGGAAAGCAATAGACGGGATGACTTGTCGCTTGCTGCCCGTCGTACTGCTCAAACGCATCTGCAAATGTGAGCCATCCTGCCCCACTGCCTTGTGGTGAATTACCTCCACCCGGCGGCTGGCAAAAATGGGTGCGGGATTAGCGATCCCCGTTGGTTCCAGCTTGCGCAGCTCCTCGTACAAAGCCATGTCCACTTCATCCAGGTTCAGTTCCGCATCAATGGCAATGGTGGGCAGCAGTTCCAGGCCACCCAGCTTTTCCTGGGCCAGCGCCGTCATCCGCTCGATAAAGGCGGGCAGGTTCTCATTGCGAATGGTAAATCCGGCGGCCGCAGCGTGCCCGCCATGCCGCACCAGCAAATCCGCCACCTCGTCCAGGGCATCGGTAATGTGAAATTCGTCAATAGAGCGGCAGGAACCCCGGCTGACCTCTTCCCCCTGCTCCATGACGATGGCCGGCCGGTAATATTTTTCCGCCAGGCGGCTGGCCACCAGCCCCACCACGCCAGACACAAAATCCTTGTCAGCGGCAATGAGAATGGGGGCAGCCGGGTCAATCATCTCTTCGGCGCGGGCAGACAGATCGGCGGTGAGGCGCTGCCGTTGGCGGTTGAGACTATCCAATGCCTGGGCATACCGCTCGGCGTCTATGCTGTTGTTGGTGGAAAGAAGGCGGGCGGCGTCGTAGGCGTGGGCCAATCGCCCGGCGGCGTTGATGCGCGGGCCAAAGCCAAAGGCGATGGATTCGGCTGTGTAGCTGCCCACATCCAGCCGGGATACGCGGGCTAAGGCAGCAATACCGGGCCGCCGGTTACTGTTCAGTTCGGCTAATCCTTCGATGACCAGGACGCGGTTTTCCTTTAGTAAGGGAGCCAGATCAGCTACCGTGCCGATGGCTACCAGATCGAGGAAGTCGTTACGGCCGTACCCCGCCTTCTCCGGCATACTTGCCCGCAGCGCCTGAGCCAATTTGTAAGCAATCCCCACTCCTGCCAACATCTCGTCCGGATAGGCAGAGTCGGGGCGTTTGGGGTTGATCACGGCCGTAGCCGGGGGCAGTTCCTCCGCCAGACTGTGGTGATCCGTGACGATCATATCCAGGCCGATGCTGTTGGCGTGTACCACTTCCGCCACCGAGCGGATGCCGCAGTCCACGCTGATGACCAGGCTGGCGCCAAACTCTTCTTTAATTTTGGTCAGGGCAGCCATGTTCAGGCCGTATCCTTCATCCACGCGGTCAGGGATATACGGCCGTGCCAGATTGCGCGGCAAGCCCAGCCCCCGCAGCGCCTCTGTCAGCAGGACGGTAGACGTCACCCCGTCCGCGTCAAAATCCCCATAGACTACAATCATTTCGTCATTGGCGATGGCCTGCTCAATGCGGGCTACTGCCTTATCCATGTCGCTGAGGAGAAAGGGATCGGTGCTGTCCGGGAAACGGCCGTCCAGAAAAGCCTGCACCGCTTCCGGCTCCACAATACCGCGATTATATAAAATCTGCTGCAAAATCGGGGAAATATCGGCTAAGTCTGCCTCTACCTGGGCAGAGACCGGCGGGGCAAACTGCCATTTTTTCACTTGTATCGTTGTTGGTTGGTTCATATCGGCAGAATAGTAACACGGAGATTAAACCATGACCACCGTGTTTTCCTCTACTCATCTTTACGAGTATACTAGGTTTTATGTTGGGTTACTGGCAGCAAGAATTACGCCATTTCGGTGAACGGTACTGGTTGTGGCTACGCCGCCAGCCGGGGTATTGGCTGCGCCTCTTACCGCAGGCTGTCAAGGAAACCTTTAACGAATATACCTCCCTATACGCAGCTTCTCTCGGTTATTACACGTTTATTTCCCTGTTTCCCCTGCTGCTGCTTTCCGTAGCCTTGGGCAGTTTATGGTTCGATCCTTTGTGGGCAGAAGGTAAGATTACCTCTCAACTGGATTTGGTGGCGCCGGGGTTGAGTGAGATGCTGGGCCAAAATCTGGAAAGTATTGTCAACGCCAGAGGCCCCATTTCCGGATTGGCGGTCATTTTGCTGATGTGGGCCGCATCCAATATCTTTAACGTGCTGGTGCATTCGATGGATAATGTCTGGGGGTTGGAAAAAGGGCGCAATGGCTGGCAGCGCCGGGGTATTGCCTTATTGATGGTAATGATATTCAGCGCCCTGCTGCTAATCGGCTCAACGGTAGAAGGATTTGTGGTGACGATTGTTAACTCGCTGCTGCCGGAGGAGTTGCAGAGGTTACGGCCGTATACCAATCAACTGTGGGCCGCCTTCGTCAGTATTCTCCTTTTTGCCGTACTCTACCGGGTGTTGCCCCACAAAAAACTCACCTGGCGGGACGTGCTGCCGGGTGCAGTGGTGGCCGCTTTGGTATGGGAACTGCTGAAACGGGCCTTCCTGACTTTTATTGACATCTATCTGAGCCGGTCAAACCTGGTTTATGGTTCGGTGACCACAATCATTGCCTTTCTTACCTGGACGTGGGCCAGCGGGATCATTTTTCTCTTCGGCGCCCATTTGAATGTAGTTTATTATAAGTCGCGGCAAAAAATGAGGGGGGAGATTGGAGATTAGAGATCGTGCGTCGCTTGCGGCAAATCTCCAATCCCCAATTTTATTCTTACTCACTGTCTATGTTAAATGTCTGCCCGTCGGGACTCCAGTTGCCGGAAACAGCACCCTCCGGCGTACCGTAACGATAGGTTCCGTACCCTTTGAGCCACACTGTGCCCCGGCCGGATACTTGCAAGCCGATGTCACGGCCGTACAGCACCACCGTCGTCTGGTCCGCATCTTTCAGGTTAAACGTACCCCGGAAACCTTCATACTTTACCCAGCCGTTGGGCAGTTCGATTTCACGGCCGTATCCCGTCACCTCAGCCACATCTTCTTCGCCGCCATCACGGTAATACAAAACGCCACTTCCCTTGATGTGCAGATTCTTAACATACCCATCTACCCGAACCGCGCCGGAACCACGCGCCTCCAACCAGCCAATCCCGGAAATAACGTCTGCGCTAACGGCCGTAGCTGCCGCCAGCCCTACCAATAACAACGCCAATACAACAAACAACTTCTTTTTCATTTTCACACCTCCATGCGAAATAAGGTTGATTAAGTTGCTGTCAGTATGGGAGACATGTTTTATGCGGATGTTATTGGGATGTAAAAAGAGTGTAAAGCGGAGAAAAACGACTTACTTATAAACTATTTATGCTAGACTCAGCTTAAATTTAGATTTTCCTGCTATTATCCTTTGTGAAGTCGCCAAAAGATAGTTCGCCCTCGGTTCCCCCTCCTGGTCGAGGGCGAACGCCTTTTTGGAAAGAAGCGCCGCTTTGCACAAGAGTGGCGCTTCTTTATTTTATACGCGGTGCGTGACGTGTACTCCGGTTTAGCCTCCCCCTATCTCATTCCCCCAAAATCTCCACCCGGCCAGTCATGCCGGGGCGGACGTCCCGGCCGGTATTGTTGAGCAGGATGATGACGGGGAAGGTGGCAGCGTCGCCTACTGTGCCTTCGGCTTGCAGGCCGATGCGGGCTACTGTGCCCTTGATCGGGTCATCGGGATACGCTTTCAGGGTGATGACGGCCGTATCCCCCACTCCTACCTGCGCCAAATCCCGTTCACTCAAATTTGTTGTGTAAAAAGCCAGGCTGTCCATATCCAGCAGTTGCAGCACCGGCGCACCGGCCGAGACAAAGGCGCCGGGAGCCACATCTACGGACAGGATACGGCCGTTCCAGGGAGCAATCAGTTGGGCGTCAGACAAATTATCCTGCACTTGCTCCAGAGCCAGTTCACTTTGCCGCAAAGCAATCTCCGCCTTCTCCACATTCAGGCGAGCCGCCTCAATTTCTGCCTCCGTCGGCCCTTTCTGCGCCTGGGCCAGCGCCTGCCGGGCATTGATCACCGCCGCTTCCGCACTGAGGACACTATTATCATTCAGTTTGGCCGCTGCCAGCACGTAGTTAGCCCGCGCCGTCTCCAGATTTTCCTGCGCAAATTTCAGATTGCGCGTAGCCGCTTCCCGTTCATTTTTCAACGCATCCGCCCGCCAGCGATCATTTAATTCCCACTCCCGGCCGGGATCATAAGCGGTGTCATACGCCTTTTGCGCGTCAGCCAGACCCCGCTCTGCCTGATCCACGGCAATGCGGGCTGAAGTGACGCTATTTCCGGCTACAGAATCCTGAGTTTGCGTGCTTTCCAAACCGGCTTCGGCTGCAGCCAGATTGGCTTGGGCCAGCTCTACCGCCAGCACATCCGGTTTCCAGGCAAGCAGTTTGCCCAACTCGGCCTGAGCCTGTTTCAAGCTGGCCTGGGATTGTTCCAGTTGCAGGTCAGCATTGGCGATGGCTTCTTGCAGGGCAGCGTCGTCCAGCGTAGCCAACACGTCCCCGGCGGCCACGTCATCCCCCGGCTGGACGGCGATGGTCAACAGTTGTCCATTGGCCCGAAAACCCAAGGGCAGCACAGGCCGTTCCGCCTTGACGACGCCATCCGCCAGAATAGTAACGCCGGTTACGGCCGTAGGTTCTGGCATAACTGTAGCTTCAGCAGAAGCAGCTTCGGGCACGGCCGTTTCCGTCACTGCCACTTCCGGCGCCACCCCCACCTGCCCGCAGCTGGCCAAAAGCAAAAGAAACAAAAGTGTAAAAATCAGTTTTCTCATCATAGTTGTGACCTGTTGAGTAATTGAGTAACTGGGTAATTACCCATTACCCATCTCATCCCATCCGCAAAATCTCCACAGCGCGCCGCTTGATAATGCGCCGGGCGGAGAACACCGTGCCCAAAATACTGGCTAACACGACCAGGAAAACGATAAAAGGCATCACCGTCGTATCTACAGCAAACTGCTGCGGCCGCTGCTGGGTGATGTTGTCCGCGTAGGCGAAAAGGTAGGCCATGGCTGACCCGGCAATAATTCCGGCCAGCGCCGCGCTCAGGGTCATGGCGATGGCTTCGATACTGAGCATCCCCGTCAGTTCCCAATTGCGCGTACCTACTGCTTTCATCATGCCGATTTCCATACGCCGGGCGTAGATGGTGACGTAAGTGACGGCAAAGACGCCGAAGACGGCCGTCGTAAAACTAATCAACGTCAGCACCAGCAAAAACGCCTGCTGTTGCACCCGGCTGTTACGCGCCAGTTCCAGTCGCACTTCCGCCGCATCCATCCAGACAAAGTGCTTAAAGGTAAACCGCTCCCGCATATCCGCCAGCACGGCGTCAGCGTCGGCCTCTGGCGTCAGCGCCGCCAGCGCCCGCACCAGAACCGGGTCATCCGGGGACGGCAATGCTTGGCGGGGCGGCGTCACCATCTGGCGAAAGCCGTCCAGGGAGATAAGAACCGTGCTGTTGCTTTGCGCAGCCGCCCGCATCCGGCCTATGCTGTCAAATCCGGGAATGCGCTGGGCAATACCAATCACCCGCACTTCCTTTTCGTGATCCAGCCCCTCCCCCTTGATTTTGATGGTTCCCCCCAACGGCACAGCCAGTACTTTTGCCAGCCCTTCGCTAATGATGACGGTATCGGCGTCGTTTTGCAGGGTTGTCAGCGCTTCCGGACTGCCTTCGGTAAAGATAATCATGTCGGAGAACAGCACGTCGTTCAGATCGCCAGCCACGCCTACCAGGGCAATGGAGGCGCTGCGCATCCCCACGGCATCGGAGACGTTGGTGCGGTAATCGTAGGAGAGGCCGACGGCATCGGCAATGCCGGGGACACCGGCAAGCTGTTCCTGGACAAAGCTGGGACGCAGCCGCGGTTCCTGGGCTAATTCATCATTGCCAAAGCTGCCAAAGGAGTTGACGGTAACCGGCGCGCCCATGTTCAGGCGCACGTCCGTTTCCAGATTGGCGTGGTCTATGGCGCTTTGGGTAGCCAGCAGGCTGGGTAAAATCCCGCTAAACAGCACCAGCAGGGAGATGAGCGTGTTGCGGGCGTGGCTGCGGGCTACGTTGCGCCGGGCAAAATAGGTCAGGCGCGGGGCCAGCAGGCCGATGATGAGCATGATCAGTTTTTCTAACGGCCGTGTCAAAATCAAAAAGACAAACCCCAACCCCACCAGCATCATAATCATCACCGCCAGGAAAATAGTGGCTTCAATGGCCGGATTGCCCAGCGTGGAAACAATATCCAGCCCTACCGTCAGCAGCACCACAAACATAAGCCCCAGACCAATGATAAACAGCTTCAGATTAGGCCGGCGCTCCCGCAAATCTTCCAAATCTTCCAACTGGATATTGTCGGCCACGCCAGGATTAATGGCGTGAACCACTTTCGTATTCGCCGCTTCCTGCGCCGGTTTCAGGGCGCTGATCAGCAGGACGGCAAAGGCGGAGAGGGTGGCCGGTAAAATCGTCGTCAGGCTGACCACCGGCTGAATGGTAGTGGTTAACCCTTCCTGGCTCATCTGGTTTTCGATGAAGGGGATGACAGCGTATTGGGTAATCAACTGCCCCAACACCACGCCCAGCCCCACCCCCACCAGACCAATGACCAGCACTTCGGCGATGACGATGGCAAAAAGATAGTTGCGCTGGCTGCCCAAAATGCGCAAAATTGCCATTTCCCGCTTTTGTTCCTGCACGTTGGTCATCACCAGCGTATAAACCAGCAGCCCCACCACGCCCAAAGCCAGCAAGCCATAAGTGTTGATGAGGGCTTGCAGCACCAAAAACGCCTGGGACGCCTGATCCAGAATGGCGGCTTTGGGCAGGCTGATGGTATACGCCTCGCCCAGAGCCGATTGAATAGCCACGGCTACATCCCGCACCCCCAGAGCGGCGGCTTCGGCGTCGCGGGCTTCGTACAAGGCCGGGTCTACGGTGATGATAAGCTGCTGCGCCCGGTCGGGCAGTCCCAGCCATACCTGCGCGTCGCCAATATCTATGATGAGGCCGTCACGTACCCCGGCATCTGTCACCCCGTTCTGGCGCACGATGGCCTGGACAGTGAAACGGCCGACGGCCTGCCGCTGGCTGCTGCCCACACTGCCCGCCTTTCCTTCTTCGCGCGGCTGGGGGAAGCTGTAGGCCACTTCCACGGTGTCGCCGATTTGCAGGTTGTGGGTATCGGCAGTGGCTTGGAATACGGCCGTACCCATCTCCCCTAATTTATACGTGCCGGAAATCACTTCAATGATGCCTACGTTGTCATTTTTCGTGTCCAGGGCCAGCAGGGTGTAGTCGCGGCCTTGCTCGCCATTAGCGGAAAATTCTATGCGGGACTGGAAGCGGGGGTGTACGGCCGTCACCCGATCATCCGCCTGCAAAATTGCGGCCGTTGTGCGGGAAACTTCCACAAAGGGGTCCGGGCTGATCTCCGTCTTCTGCACCGCCACGTCATACCGCCCCGTCCCGGAGGCAATCAACTCCACGTTTGAGCGCCGGATCGTCTCCACCGTGGCGCTCAAAGCCACAATCAGCCCGGTGCTGACCATCAGCGACAGCACCATCAAAATCGTGCGCACCTTGCGCCGCCGGAAATTTTTGAGGACGTATTTGAGGATCATATCGTTTTTAAGTGCCAGGCACGCCACAAAAGGCGTTGGTCATTCAGGTCGGTTATGTGGCGTGCCTGGCACTACCGGTTCGCTGCCGTTCAAAATCTTCCCATCGCGCAATTGCACCACCCGGCCGGCAAATTCCGCCATGCGCGGGTCGTGAGTGACGAAGACGATAGTCATGCCGTCTTCATTCAACTCCTGCACCAGGCGCATGATGGCGAAGCCGGTTTCGCTGTCCAGGTCGCCGGTCATCTCGTCGGCGATGAGGATGGGGGGATTGTTAGCCAGGGCGCGGGCGATGGCTACCCGCTGCTGCTGCCCGCCAGACAGTTCGCCGGGGTAATGATTGGCCCGATCCGCCAGACCGACGCGCTCCAGCAGCCGTTCCGTCCGCTGTTTGCGCTCCTTGCGGCCCACTTTGGCCAGCACCATGGGCGCTTCTACATTTTCCTGGGCGGTGAAGTTAGCCAGCAGGTTGTAGTTCTGGAAGATGAAGCCCATACGCTCCAGGCGTAGTCGGGCCAGGGCGTTCTCGGACAGGGCCACCAGATTCTCACCTTCAATAATGATGTGTCCCCGGCTGGGTTCGTCCAGGCCGCCGACGATGTTGAGCAGGGTCGTCTTGCCGGAGCCGCTCGGCCCCATCAAGCAGACAAATTCGCCCGGTTCAATGTCCAGCGACACGCCGCGCAGGGCGGGGACGGCTTCTTTGCCCATCAGATAAGATTTGTGGATGTTGTCTACAACAATAATTGGTTTGGTCATAGGGTAGCGTAATTGGGTAATTTGCGTTTTCACGCATCACTTTATATACCATTATACGCGGTTAATGTTGCAAAGTTGTGACACGGCCGTAAACCGAGAAGTAAATTGTGTATAATGAACGATAACAGGAACAGTGCAAGAAATGGCTCAAGAATAGTTGAGGATAACAGTTTGCGCCGGATTTCAGTTGGTTTGATAGCCACCAGCTTGTAGATGTTGCCTCGCCCTTGCTGGCCAGCAAGGGACAGCCCCGAAGCGATGTTTTCTGGTGGGATGGCGTCCATTTGAATGCCAAAGGTTATGCTGTGTGGACGGCCGTTCTTCGCCCTGTGCTTATGCGGGACCTGCTCGAATGCCGGGAACAACATGAAGAATACCGCTTTCCAGAGTAAGCTGAGGAAAACAAACTATGCTTTTTCATCTCGCAGTGGAAGATATAGAACCCCATCATTGGGTAGCCTATGTTCTGGATTTACCCGGTTGTTTTAGTTCGGCTGACAATCCAGAAGAGGCCATTTCACAAGCACCGCAGCGCATTGTTGACCATTTGACTTGGCTTTCGCAACACAACGTTGTTCCTTCTTTACCCTACATTTCCGTTGAAGTTGCGGTTGTGGAACGATTCCGCTCATTTGAAAGCCGGGAAGAACCGGGATACATTGTCAACGCTTTTTTTGAAGATGACCGCCGCCCGCTCGGTTATTGGGACATTGAAGCAGCTTTGCGTCTGATGAAATGGGCACGTCAGGAATTGCTCGATTTGGCGCAAGGTTTAACTGACAAACAGTTGAACCAATCTCGCAGGGGAGAGCGGTTCACCTCCGCATCGGGGATTCTAAAACATATTGCCGTTGCTGAAAATTGGTATTTTGACCGGATGGGACTGGGTTTGGCGCAGCAGCAACTTCCTGACGACGTTTTCGACTTGTTAACGGCCGTGCGCGAAAACGCAGAGGCGCAATTGATCAATCTGGTGGGTGACGGCCGTATAACCCAGGAAAGCGGTGAATATTGGTCAGGGCGCAAGGTTGTGCGCCGTTTGCTGTGGCACGAAAGAGACCACACGGAACATTTGATGATATTGCTGAAGTCATGTGAGGGCATTGCCAATGACACGTAGTAATTCTCTATTTGTAACAGCAACGCTGTTACTTGTCGCATTACTTCTCATCAGTTGTCAATTCATAAGTTTACCCCTACAGGGAGATTGTTTTTGGGCTAGTGAAGCATATATTTGGCTGGATAGCAATGAAAATGGTCTTTGGGACAATGATGAACAGCCGCTGTCCAATGTTCTGATTTATATTGATGACCCGCTAAATGA
>JALUPA010000431.1 GCA_027054335.1 Ardenticatenaceae bacterium | reverse complement strand
GGCTGACACCGCGCAGGGCTGAGCCTTCCTCCCGCGGGCTTGACCTGTGCGCTGTGCACAGGTGTGGAATGCGAGCCCTGATCAATATCCGCTGCGCGGATTGGTCAGGGCGGGAGCGCCCGGCGGCCATTTGCGGTTTTTGCCGCAGCGTCATGCGCGCTCCTGCGCATGAGCCGTCCCGCGGCCACCCCCGGTCGCGGAGGAGGCTCGTGGAGGAGGAGGGTGCAGATGCGTGCGAGGCTGATCGTCACTTCGGGCCCGGCCCTCCACGGGACGGTGACTGTGATCCTCTCTGTGATCCTCGCGATGACCGCACTCGCCGCGGAACCGCCCGGCACGGGTGATGCGGCGGGAGCGGTGGCCTACGTGCCGTTTTCGACTGCGGGCCGTATCGCCGTCATCGATGCCGCGCGCGATACGCTCGCGGGGACGATCGACGGTGTCGGAAACGTGCATGCCCTGGCGGTCACGCCCGACGGACGGCTGCTCCTTGCGGGCACCCTGGACGGGCATGGCGGTGATCCCCGGGAGCGGCCTGCGAAGATGCCCCGGGCCGGGCACGGGGGCCCTCACCGGGACGGGGGCACCGCGCCGTCCGGGGCCGCCGCGGCCGGACATGTCTTGATCATCGACACCCGCCGGCGCCGTGTGCTGCGGCGCGTCACGGTGCCCGGTATGGCCCATCACATCGCCATGTTGCCGGACGGGCGGCACGCCGTGGCAGCGCATACTGCGCAGGGCACGATCAGCGTGATCGACGTCGCCCAAGGCCGCGTGACACGCACCGTGACCGCGGGGTCCGCGCCCAACTATGTGGTGGCCAGCGGCGACGGGCGCCGCGTGTATGTCAGCAATGCCGGTGACGATACGGTGAGCGAGATCGACACGGCGCGCTGGCGGGTGCTGCGCAACCTCCCTGTCGGCAAGGCACCGGAACACCTCGCACTGTCGGCGGACGGCAGCCGCCTGTACGTGACCGAGGCCGGGGCCGGCACGGTGGCCGAGCTCGATACCGCGAGCGGTCGCGTGTTGAGACGCTTTACCG
>JALUPA010000430.1 GCA_027054335.1 Ardenticatenaceae bacterium | reverse complement strand
GGGGGCCGGTGGCGCGAACCAGGCTGTATTGAATGTAGGTGGTGTTGTGGCCGGGCTGCATCCAGATGCGCTTTTCCAGCAGGGCGTTGCCAATGGCATACGTCCAGACCGGCGTTGTGCCTTCCAGATGGAATCGGTTGAGGTAAACGTACCCGCCTGGCTCTACAGAACCATCTCCCCAACGATTGGTAAAAAGGGGATAAAAACGGCCGCTTTCCGGGTAAATACCGTCATATTCCGCCATCACGTCCAGCTTGGCCAGGAGCAGGGTACGCCCCAGCGGCGGCTGCAAAGCCGCCAGCAGCAGGCCGTGATAGCGGCGCGTTAACACCCCGGCTACCGTACCGGAAGCGTAACCGCCGCTGCCATTGGTCACTAACCATTCGCGGGATTCGGCTGCCGCCAGTTCGCCGCAGATTTCTCGTCCAAAACTCAGGTTGATGTGCAATTCTTCAATCATTGTGGAGTATGTTGCCTCATTCTAAAATTGAGAGTACATTTTAACAAAACCGGAGCAAGATTAGACGATCAATCTCTAATCTCTAATCTCGGTAAATCCAAATTTCAAAGCCTTCAGCCGCGGATTGCGCGGATTAACGCAGATTTTTACAAATTTAATCCCCCAAATCCGCGTAATCCGCGGCAAAAAAGTGAGATTTTGGATCTACTGAATCTCCAATCTCTGAAAAATGATGAATGTAGACCCCAATTACGTCCAAACCATTTTGCAACGCCTGCATGAAGCGTACCCGGATGCTTGCTGCGAGCTGGATTATGGAACACCGATACAATTGTTAACGGCCGTCATCCTCTCCGCCCAGTGTACCGATGTGCGCGTCAACCAGGTAACGCCTCTTCTCTTTGAAAAATACCCGGATGCGGCTGCTTTAGCCAGGGCAGACCGGATAGAACTGGAAGAAACCATCCGCTCGACTGGCTTTTTCCGGCAAAAGGCCAAATTTATCCAGGAGTCGGCGCAAGCCATTGTCCATCAACATGGCGGCAAGATTCCGGACAACATGGCAGAGCTAACCCAACTGAACGGCGTGGCCCGCAAAACAGCCAACGTGGTTTTGGGTGAAGTGTATGGCATTGCCGATGGGATCACAGTGGATACGCACGTCAAGCGCATCGCCCACCGGCTGGGGCTGGTCTCCACCAACAAAGACGCGGTGAAAGTGGAACGGGAGTTGATGAACATTATCCCTAAAGAGGAATGGATCAATATCTCGCACTTGTTGATTTTTCACGGCCGTCGCGTCTGCAAAGCGCGTAAGCCGGACTGCCCCAACTGTCCTCTGAACGATATTTGTCCTTCAAGTGAAAACGTGATGCGTGATGCGTGATGCGTATTTCGTATCTCCCCCGCTCCCCCGCTCCTCATCCCCTCATCCCAAAATGCCGCACTGCGTCACGTTGCCAACCCCGCCCCATCCCGCTATAATTCCCCGTATGAATCAGGTCAAAATCAAGGTTCGCCCCCAGGAAACTGTACAATTCCCCGGCCTTTGCGTCCACTGCGGCCGGCCGGCCCCGGCAGCTATGCCCATCCACAAACGAATCGGCCGCACTACCCGAATAATTGACGTGCCCCTTTGCCCGGACTGCGCCCAGGAACTGCGCCGCCAATCGGCCGACGAAGAGCGGCTGCAAAAAATCGGCCGTCTGGTCGGCGCCGCCCTGTTTTTACTCACGCTGGCTGTGGTCATTTTGTTCACGCCGGCCAGTTTGGCCTTTCTTTTGCGTTTATTGATTGGTTTGTTGGCGGCGGCGGGAGTTACGGCCGTATCCCGCCACTTCTTCCGCCGCGCCCAGGCCAACGCCGCCCGGCCAGAGAAAAAAGCGATCCGGCAGTCTGCCCAAATCGCCGCCTTTTCCTGGCGGGCCACCACATTCAACTTTGAAAACGAAACGTTCACAGAACGATTCAAGGAAATCAATGAACCTTTACTGATGGAAACTTAACCCGTGATGCGTGAAACGTGGTGCGTAAGGAAATATCACGCATCACGCAGCACGCATCACCCTCACGGAGGCACTTTTATGAAAGTAGTCGTATGTATCAAGCAGACCCCCAGCACAACGGCCGTACTCACCGTAGATGACAGCGGCCACGTAAGCTGGGACGATCCCGGCGGCAAGCCCAACATCTTGAACCCCTGGGACGAATATTCCGTAGAAGAAGGCGTGCGCCTCAAAGAAAATCATGGCGCCAGCGACGTCATCGCCCTCACCGTAGGCCCGGCCGAGAGCAAAGACGCCCTCAAAACCTGTCTGGCCATGGGCTGCACCCAGGCCGAACTGGTCACCGACCCCGCCTTTGAAGGCAGCGACACCACAGGCACAGCCCGCATCCTGGCCGCCGCCATCAACAACATCGGCGACGTAGACATTGCCCTTTTCGGCAAACAGGCCATTGACGGCGACACCGGCCTGACTCCCGTGCAAACCGCCCGCAAACTGGGCTGGACGCCGCTCACCTTCGTCTCTGCCATTAAGGAGATAGGGGACGGCAAAATCACGGTGGAGCGGCTGGTAGACGATGGCAAAGAAACCGTCACCGCCAGCCTGCCCGTGGTTATCAACGTCGTCAAAGAGATCAACGAGCCGCGCTACCCCTCCCTCATGGGCATCCGTAAAGCTAACCGGGCCAACATCCCGGAACTGGGTGCGGCCGATTTGAGCATTGACGGCGGTGTGGGCAGCGCCGCCAGCAAAGTGGATTGGTCCCACATCTACGCCATCCCCCCGCGTGAAGGAAGCTGCGAAATCATCGAGGCGGACAGCGTAGAAGAACAGGCCCGCATATTGGCCGACAAATTGTTTGAGGAGAAGGTGATATGAGCGGCATATGGGTATTCATAGAAAACAAAAATGGAGAAATGTCGGCCGCCAGTCAGGAAGCCATCTACGCCGGCCGTAGAATAGCGGACGAGATGGATCGGGAACTGGTAGCCTTGGTATTCGGCGAAAATGTATCCGGTGTGGCCGATGCCGCCTTTGATCTGAGCGTAAATACGGTTCTGGCGGCCGACGATCCCACCCTGGCCAACTTCCGTGTAGAAGCCTTCGGCCCCCTTGTTGCCAAACTGGCGCAGGAACGGAATCCGGCCGTCATCCTCATGGGTGGCAGCACCCGCGGGCACGATCTAGCTGCCTGGGTCGCCGCTGATCTGGATGCCGGGGTTGTCCCCGACGCCATTGACGTGAAGGCAGTGGACGGTACCGTCCGGGTGACGCGCCCAGTGTACGCCGGCAAACTGCTGGCCGACGTCCACGTCACCGAAGGTACGCAAATCATCACCCTGCGCAGCCGGGCTTTTCCCAAGGCCATCTCCACAGGAGCCAGCGGCACGCCGGAATGGGTAGACGCAGTTGTTGCCGAAGAAGACATCCCCACCAAGATCATGGGCTTTGAAAGCACTGAAGGCACGGTCAGCCTCACCGACGCCAGCATCATCGTCTCCGGCGGGCGCGGTGTGGCCGGCCCTGAAGGGTTTGAACCGGTGCAGGCACTGGCCGACGTGTTAGGCGCAGCTTTGGGCGCATCCCGCGCCGCCGTGGACGCCGGCTGGATTCCTTACGAGCATCAGGTAGGTCAGACGGGTAAAACCGTCAGCCCCGACCTGTACATTGCCTGCGGCATCAGCGGGGCAATTCAGCATCAGGCCGGTATGCGCACGTCTAAAGTAATCGTGGCCATCAACAAAGACCCGGACGCGCCTATCTTCAAGCTGGCGCGGTACGGTATCGTGGGTGACTTGTTCAAAGTGTGTCCGGCGCTCACGGCCGAATTCCAGAAACGGATTGGCGGGTAGACGGCCGTTTCGCAAAAAGCCCAGAATTTAGCAAAAGCCGCTCATCAGAGATGAGCGGCTTTTGTAT
>JALUPA010000429.1 GCA_027054335.1 Ardenticatenaceae bacterium | reverse complement strand
GCCACACCCCTCCCCCGCGAAACCAGCCACCCCCGTCTGGCCAAAAACCGGACGCCCAAAAGCCGCTTAATCGGCCGGGCAACCTACGATATTGGCGTGGATTTGAAAGAAGCGATCCGGCGCGAGTCCATTGAACTGGGGATTCCGGCTTCGCAACTGGCAAAATATCTCCTGCTGTACGCCTGGGATTTTTACGTGAGTGGCGACATTCCCGCCCCTGCTCTGCGGCGCAGTGATTCGCCCAAGTTCCGCAACACAATTGATTTTGGTGAGTAGTCCAAAGTATACGCTGGTATACGTCAAAGAATCTAACGTATACATTAGAATACGCTAGTATACCCAAAGAAAAAAGAAGCCCTCTCCCATGCCGGCCAGCCAGCCCCCAACGGCCGTCCCCCCAACCAATCTACCCACTTCCGTTCCTTGCAACCGGCCAAAAACGGCCGTATTTCCCCGCACTCGCTTCCCACTAACGCCTTTGCCAGCCATAATTGGCCGGAAATCGGCTGATATTTTGCTATATGCGGTTTTTGGGTACGAACTGTCCCCTTCTACCTAAGTTTTATCCTGGCAAATCTGATGGGGAATTTCGCGGACGCTATTGACCCAGGCTAATCGCCTAGCGCGGTAAAAGCCGCAGCGCCTCTCACGTCACCCCCCTGCCCTCCCCCGCCAACTACCCAGATTTTACCAATACACAAGATAAGTATACTAACGTATACATTGCAATACCTTGTAATCTATGAAGTATACATTAGTATACATTTAGTAATCTCCAATCTGGTCTTAAACATCAAGCATGACGGTTAGGTGTTTTTCTTGAGTTGGCTTGGTTACTTGATAAATACGCCTGCCCTCATACAAAAAGAGGGTAGGGGGCAGAATATGTGCTTCGCATAGTGCTATTTAGTGAGGTAATCGTCCAGCGAAGCTTCGCCTCAAACCGACGAGTTGAAGGTTTCGCCATTGAGAGTAGTATTACCTTGAGGTGACTGACATGCTAACTGTACAAGAAATACTACCCCATAAAATCTCATTAGATATAG
>JALUPA010000428.1 GCA_027054335.1 Ardenticatenaceae bacterium | reverse complement strand
TG
The DNA here is from genome assembly GCA_027054335.1 of Ardenticatenaceae bacterium. GTDB lineage: Bacteria > Chloroflexota > Anaerolineae > Promineifilales > Promineifilaceae > JAJRTP01. The sequence continues at coordinate 3,886 of JALUPA010000428.1, read as the reverse complement.
CCAAAGGCGCTAAATCCAATATCTTCCTGCGTCGCTTGTTTGGCCAGGTCGAGGCATTGCTCAACATCCCCATAGGTGTGTCCGTCAGTCAGCAAAATAAGCTGATTAACGTACCCAGCCGAATCGGCCTTGCGCAATTCTTTAACACCGGCGTATAGTCCCTGGTAGATTTCGGTGCCGCCGGAAGCCCGAATGCTGCGCACGCGGCTGGTGATGGGCATTTTATGGACGACGGGAGCCGCCTCCACCACCACTTCAGCCCGGTCACTGAAACTGATGATGGAAAGGGTATCTTCCGGGGTGAGTTGTTCCACGAGAAGTTCTACGGCCGTTTTTACACAATTTAGCCGGTTTCCCTTCATAGACGTGCTGCGATCAATAACCAGGCTGAGGTTTAACGGCCGTTGCTGGCTGCTCCGCTGCGGCGGCAAGATATTCACCAGCAAATATAACATCTGGTTATTCTCTGAGACTTCTATTTCCTGCCGGCTGGCCGCCACGTCCACCGTCAGCGCCGTCGGGGATGTTTCCACAACGAGAGAATCATACGTTTCCCGGCGGGCCGGATCATTCAATACTTCGTAGGCATTGAAGATACGCCGGAATTCCGCATTTGTGGTCGGGTCACGCTGTTCGGCGGGAAAAGCAGAACGCAGTACAGCAAAGGCCTCCCGAATCTCTTCTGTAGAGGCATTGGGAGACACACCGAGTACTGCGTAATAATCAAATTCCTGGCTCATTGGTTGGGTAATTGGGTGACTGGTAATTGAGTAATTGATAATTACCCAGTTACCAATTACTAATTACTAAAAACTGAAATCTACCACAACGGCCGTAATATTATCCATACTATTGGCTTCTACAGCTGCTCCGTACAATTCGCTGGCTATCGCTTCCGGGTCAACTTCCTGTTTCAGGATACGATGCAGCTCGTCATCCGGCACCTCACCGCAAAGGCCGTCACTGCACAACAGTAATTTGCCTTCTTTGGGCAGCAAACGCAGATACGTATCTATTTCCACCTCTTCTTCTTGACCAACTGCCCGAATAAGTACGTGGCGATACGGGTAACTGGTGGCTTCTTCAGCCGAGAGCTGGCCCACATCCTGCAAACGCTGCACCAGGGAATGGTCGCTGGTAACTGCCTGAAATTTATCATCAGCCAATAAATAAAGGCGACTGTCGCCCACATGGGCCACATGCAGCCGCCGCCCTAACAGCAACGCTACCGTTAAAGTCGTGCCACTGTCCACCTCCAAATCGTCCTGGTAGACGGCCGTATTCGCCGCATGTATGGCATCAATCAAAACTTCCTGAATAGGCACCTGCACCGGGGGACCTACATTTTCCAAAAGCGATAAATAAATGTGATTGAGAATATGATGCGCCGCTACTCGTGAAGCAATTCGGCTGGCAATATGGCCGTTTTTATGCCCGCCCATACCATCAGCCACAATATACAGACCAAACGGCAGCATCTTAAAATGCCCCCCGGCAGCCGAGGTAAAAACTATATACGAATCATCATTGCGATCCCGCACCCCTACTTCACAGCGCACAGCTACTTTGATAAGCGGTTCACGGGAAGATTTGGGCTTACCGATGCCCGCAATAATAGCCGGCGTCTCAAACTCCTGTATCGGTATGATGGAGATAGGCGCTGTATCGGCCGGCGGCGCCTGGATTTCCTCAGTTGGCCGGGTATCACTCTCTTTTTCCGGCGCTGGAGAAGGAGAGGTTTCTAATTCGTCTGATTCTGAAAAAGATGCTGTTTCATTCATAAGTAATTACCAATAATACCAGCTGCCTCATAATCTATGGGGCAACAACTGCTGTTTTTCTGATATGTTATCCCTTTTGGCTTACAAATCATGTCTGATAGGCAAATATAGTTGGTCACCAAGATAAAAATTGACGGGCATCAAGCTGGCAATGCGTACAAATGGTGATCTGTAGAACCAATATACACCACACCATCTACAATTGTGGGCGAGGCAATAATGGGATGATCTGTATCAAACCGCCACTGCAATGCGCCCTTCTTAACATTTAAGCAGTACACGGTCCCATCGGTAGAACCAAAATAGACAGCATCATTCCAAATGGCCGGTGAAGAGGCTACCTGTCCACCCGTCTCGTAAGCCCAAAACTGCCGCCCGGAATCCATGTCCAGAGCATACAAATTTCCGTCCGACGAACCGATAAACACAGTGCCATTATGCACAGTGGGGGATGAAACGACAGCCCGCCGGGTTCGATAGCGCCAGATTACCCAGCCAGAGCGGGCATCCAGCGCGTAAACAGTAGCGTCCAGAGAACCAATAAAAACGATCTCATCTACCACAGCCGGCGAAGAAAGAAGGCCCCGCTTGGCCTGCGCCTGCCACACAACTTTGCCTGAAGCCATTTCCAGGCAGAAGATGTAACCGCCCTCGGTACCAAAAAAGACCCATTCATCACCTACGAAGGCGGTAGTACGCACGGGCGCATAGGCTTTAGTCTGCCAGATTCTACGGCCGTGTTTCACATTCACCGCATAAAAATTACCGTCATCCGAGCCGAAAAACACATGATCATAGGCCACTACCGGTGAAGAGTAGATCGAGCCTTCCGTACCAAAACGCCAATTCTGGCGACCGGTCCGCTTCTGAATAGAATACAAATAATTATCGGCCGAGCCAATAAACACGTCATCTTCATAAATAAAGGGTGACGAACCGCCAATACTGTCTGTGGCCGGGAATTTCCAGATAAACTCACCGGAATCAGCCCGCAGCGCATAAAGATTATTGTCGTATGCGCCTACGTAGACCGTGTTGTCCTCTACGGCCGCTTTCCCCCGAATCTCATCTTCGCACTTAAACTTCCACAAGGGTTGCACCTGAGAAGAAGCTACTTTTGTTTGCGGAGAAGCCAAGTCACTCTTTTCAGGCGCTACAACGCCTAACGATACCAGCGTATCGGTCCCATTTCCCGGTATACCTACCGATTGCTGTAACATCTCCAACGCTTTTTGCAGTTCCCGCGCATCGGCAAACCGCTCTTTGGGATCATACGCCAGACAGCGCATGATGATGGCCTCAAAGGCCGGGGTAATGTAGGGGTTTACCTTGCCGATGGGGCGTTCTGTAAAAGTGAATGGGGGTTCCAGGCGTGGGTCTTGTTTGGTCAGGAGGTGGTGCAGCGTAGCGCCCAGCGCGTAAATATCCCCGGCCGGTTCCGCCTGCCCGCGATACTGCTCCGGCGGCGAATAGCCCTCCGTGCCGATCATGGTACCCTTGCTGTCCATCTCAAACACTTTGGCAATCCCGAAGTCAATCAACCGGATACGGCCGTGCTGATCCAGCATGATATTGGACGGTTTAACATCGCGGAAAACAATCGGCTTCGGCTTTTGCTCGTGCAGGTAGGCCAGCGCGTCACACACCTGAATCGTCCATTCAATCGCCAAATCCTGATCCAGAAAATCGTGCTGCTCTTCCAGCCATTGCTCCAAATCTTTCCCCCGAATGAGATCCAAAACCAGATAAGAACGGTCGGATTCAGAGAAATAGTCGGTAATTTTGGGGATGGCCGGATGGTCCAGCGTGGCCAACATGCTGGCTTCCCGTTCAAACGTCTTGATGGTTAGCTCCCGCATCTTGGGGTCTGGGGTAGAAATGACCATTTCCTTGATAGCGCACAGCTTGGTGACGTTAGAAAAACGCATATCACGCGCCTGATAAACAGAACTGAACCCCCCCGCGCCCAAATTGCCCACAATCTGATAACGGTCTTGCAGGGTGTCACCTGGTTGCAGGCCGGCGCGGTGGACTTTGCGCTGTCGTCCGCGTTTACTCGCTAGTTGTCTGGTCGTTAATCGCCCCATAAATGAGTCCAACCTCGT
>JALUPA010000427.1 GCA_027054335.1 Ardenticatenaceae bacterium | reverse complement strand
TCGCATAGCTGCCCGTCAGCCGGTAGCGGATGTAATCTTTGGGCAGCAAAATGTGGCGGATTTGGCCGTAAATCTCCGGCTCGTTTTCCTGCACCCAGAGGATTTTGGGCGCGGTAAAGCCGGTCAGGGCATCGTTGCCGGTAATCTGAATTAGCCGTTCCTTGCCCAGCCGTTCCCGAATTGTGTCGCACTGCGCAGCCGTGCGCTGGTCATTCCACAAAATAGCGGGGCGCAGCACCTGGCCCGATTCGTCCAGCAAGACCAGCCCGTGCATCTGCCCCGTCAGGCCGACGGCCGTCACCACCTCCCTAGCCACGTCCGCCTCCGCCAACACCTGCCGGATGCTGTTGACCACCCCTGCCCACCAGTCCGCCGGATGCTGCTCTGACCATAACGGCCGTGGTGTGTCCAGCGTCAGCGGCGTCGCAGCACTAGCCACCACATCCCCCTGGGAATTGATCAGCAACGCTTTGGCCCCTGTTGTGGAAATATCAATGCCTAAAAGTAACGGTTCATTTGTCATGGCACATACCTTTTGGGGTAGTGCCAGGCACGGCGTATCAAACTCCTAAATAACCAGGGCCGTTTACGCCGTGCCTGGCACTACGAAGATTTCAACGCACCCCCAACAAAACTTCAATCGTCAATTGATCCAGCCGTTCATACCCCAGACCGCGTTGGCCCAGAGCAATCCGGTCGAAAGAGGCTTCTTTCAAAGCAGCAGCTTTTTCGGAGGTGTAGGGTGGGGCGTAGACGGCCATACTGCCATCATCCGCGTTAATCTCTGCCAGCAGCGCTTGAATTTCCGTGTCCGCATTCCACTGCACCGCCTTCTCCTTCAGGATGAGATAGGTACGCATACAGCCGCGGGCAAAATCCTTCACCCCCTCGTAATCTTCCGTGCGGTAAGCGTGCGCGTCAAAGTGGCGGCTGCCGTCGTAGCCCACGTCTTCCAGAAACTTCACCAGGAAGAAAGCGCTTTTCAGATTGACCGAACCAAAACGGAAATCCTGGTCGTACCGGCCAAACGCCTGATCGTTCAAATCAATGTGGAACAATTTACCCCTGTCCCACGCCTGGGCCACGTGATGCAAAAAGTTCAGCCCGGCCATATGCTCGTGCGCCACTTCGGGATTAACCCCCACCATCTCCGGGTGATCCAGCGTCTCGATAAAGCCCAGCATCGCCCCCGTCGTCGCCAGATAAATGTCGCCGCGCGGTTCGTTGGGTTTGGCTTCCAGGGCAAATTTCAAATCGTAACCCTGGTCAATCACGTAATCGCACAGGAAATTCAGCGCGTCCCGCATCCGTTTGGCAGCGTCCAGCGGATTTTTGGCGGCGTCTGTCTCTGTGCCTTCCCGGCCGCCCCAAAAGACGTAGGTTTTGGCCCCCAATTCCACGCCCAAATCAATGGCCCGCATTGTCTTTTGCAGGGCAAAGGCGCGCACCTGGGGATCGTTAGCCGTAAATGCGCCATCTTTGAAGGCCGGATCGCCGAAAAGGTTGGTTGTAGCCATAGGCACAACCAGCCCGGTCTCGGCCAATGCCCGCTTAAATTCGGCCACGATTTTGTCCCGTTCGGCCGGCGTAGCGTCAATAGGAACCAGATCATTGTCGTGCAGATTGACGCCGTAAGCGCCCACTTCCGCCAGCAAATGGACAATTTCTACCGGCGATAGCTGTCGTCGCACCGGTTCGCCAAAAGGGTCGCGGCCAATGTTGCCTACTGTCCACAGGCCAAAGGTAAATTTATGCTCAGGTTTGGGTTCGTACATCATTTTCTCCTCGTAGTTAGCCGCGGATTGCGCGGATTATCTGGATTTGTTTGGATAGGGTAGATGATTTGCGGCGGATGGGCAAGTGATTTTTGACAAGTTTTGCGGGATTCTTTGCCAGCCCGTTGCCGTCCAATCCGGTAGCTGGTAGGATCGCGTAAAACGCATTGCGTATTGCGTATTGCGTATTTCGTATTGCGTACCCACGAGCTTTTACGCAATACGGAATACGCATCACGAATCACACATCAAGGAGCATCATGGAAAACGTTGTTTATTTTGTCCATATCAGCGATACGCATTTTGGGCCGACGAGGGAATACGGCCGTTTCGGCCACGTTTCCTATCCCTGCACCGTCCGGTTGGTGGAGGAGATCAACAATTTACCGGTAACGCCCGATTTTGTCATCCACACCGGGGATGTGGTGACCGACCCTGACCCGGCAGCGTATGCGTTGGCGGCGGAGGTGTTCCAGACGCTGCGCGTACCCGTTTACTACGTCGTGGGCAACCACGACACGGCGCGAGACATCCGCCGCTACCTGACACTGGGGCCGCATGAGCCGCTTTCGGATGACCCGGACGTTTTGTCTTACGCCTTTGCGGTGAGGGGATACCGCTTTGTCGTTCTGGATGCGCGGGGGCCGGACGAGATTGACCCGCACGGCCGTCTTTCCCCCCAGCAGCTAGAAGTGGCCCGGCAGGAAGCAACGCCAGACGGCCCGCCGCTGACCATCTTCATGCACTACCCGGTTATGCCTATGAACTCTCCCTGGATGGACGCCAATATGCTGGTATTGAATGGGATGGAACTGCACGAGGCGCTTTTACCGGCGCGGAACCGGCTGCGCGGCGTCTTTTACGGCCACGTTCACCAATCCATGCAGACGACGCGGGACGGGATTACCTACACGGCCGTTCCCAGCGCCTTTTCCCAATTCACCGCCTGGCCCACCGACGTGGAAACCGGGTTCGACACCAATTACCCGCCCGGCTACAACTTCATCCAGCTTTGGCCGGAACAGACGATTGTGCATCAACATCTGTTTGTACGGCCGTAATCAGTAATTGAGTAATTGGGTAACTGAGTAATTATCCAATTACCCAATTACCCAATCACCCAATATGAAAAAAATCTACGGCGTTTGCCCCCACGACTGCCCCGACACCTGCGGTTTTATTACCGAAGTAGAAAACGGTCGCGCCCGGAAACTGTACGCCAACCCGGAACATCCCGTAACTGATGGCTGGTTGTGCGCCAAGGTACGGCCGTATCTCAACCACGTCTATCACCCCGACCGGCTGCAATACCCCCTGCGCCGCGTTGGGGAAAAGGGCGGCGGGCAGTGGCAGCGCATCAGTTGGGAGGAAGCGATTGGCGAAATTGGGGAGCGGTGGTGGGGGATTATTGCCGAATATGGCGCGGAAGCAATTTTGCCCTACTCCTACAGCGGCACGCTGGGGCTGGTGCAGATGGCCGTGAGCAGCGGCCGTTTCTGGAACCGGCTGGGAGCCAGCCAGTTGCAGCGCGCTATATGCGGCGCAGCGGGCGAGTTTGCCGTGACGATGACGCTGGGCGGCCGTTTTGCTCCGCCGTATACGGCCGTGCGCTACAGCAAACTCATCATCATTTGGGGACACAATCCCGTCAGTACCGCACCCCACTTCATGCCCCACCTGGCTGCCGCCCGGCGGGATGGCTGCCGCGTTGTCGTCATTGATCCTCGCCGTACCCGCACGGCCAAACAGGCAACCTGGCACATCGCCCCTAAGCCGGGTACGGACGGGGCGCTGGCTTTGGGACTGGCCCATATTATCGTCCGCGAAGGGTGGCAGGATGAGGCGTTTCTGGCGGCGCACACCGTCGGCTGGCCGGAACTGCGTCGGCGGCTGGATGATTATCCGTCGCAGCGCGTGGCGGCCATCACCGGCCTGCCCCAATCGGACATTGAAAAATTGGCTCGAATGTATGCTCAAACACGGCCGTCCCTCATCAAATTTGCCGACGGGGTACAGCGCAACCCCAACGGCGGCCAAACCGTGCGGGCTATCTGCGCCCTGCCAGCCATCACCGGGCAGTACGGCCGTCCCGGTGGCGGCTTGATGTACACGGCGAGCGATTTTGTCCGTTGGGATGGGGAGGCGGTAGGCAAACGTTCCCAATGCCCGCCGGGCGGCCGCCGGGTGAATATGAACCGGCTGGGGGCGGCCTTGCTGGGCGAAGTGAGCGATCCGCCCATCCAGTCGCTGTTTGTGTTTGGGGCCAATCCGGCCGCTTCCGCGCCCAACACGGGGCAGGTGATTGCCGGGCTGCGCCGGCCGGATTTGTTTACGGTGGTGCATGAGCTATTTATGACGGATACGGCCATCTACGCCGACATCGTTCTGCCCGCCACGTCCCAACTGGAGCAGACGGATTTACATAAAGCCTACGGCCACGCTACTTTAGCCTACAATGCGCCGGCCATCCCGCCGCCGAGTGAGTGCAAGAGCAACTGGCAGGTGATGCGGCTGCTGGTGGCGGAGATGGGCTTTACGGAGCCGTGGCTGCGCCAGAGCGCGGACGAGGTGATTGCCGAGGTGTTGGCGGCGACGGCCGTACACAATCCCGCGCTCAAAGGCATCACCCTGGAACGGTTGCAGGCGGAACACGCCATCCCCCTGAATGTGCCGGCTGTGCCTTTGGCGAACGGCCGTTTTCCTACGCCCAGCGGCAAGATTGAACTGTACTCCCAGGCGTTGGCAGACATGCGGCTGGACCCGCTGCCCGGTTTTGCCGGGGTATTTGATGATGGCGGGGTGGAGGATGACGGCCGTTTTCCGCCTGATGAAACCCTCAACCTGATTTCCCCTGCCGCCCACCATTTCGTCTCCAGCAGCCTGGCTAACCAGGCGGAGCTGCGGCAACGGGAAGGTGAGCCGTTTGTAGAGATTCACCCAGATGATGCCGCCCGGCAGGGGATTGTGGATGGGGATGCGGTGATGGTGGTGAACGGCCGGGGCCAATGCCAACTCATCGCCCAAGTGACCGACGCCGTCCGCCCCGGCGTCCTGGCCTCGCCCAAAGGGTATTGGGGCGGTAACGTCAACCAGACCACCTCCGACGCCCTGGCCGACATGGCCGGGCAAAGTACCTTCCACAGCAACCGCGTCTGGCTACGAAAATTATGACCGGGACAAATTGGCTTGCAATTGGTGATATAATGACTGAAAGAGAATTTTACATTCGGAAGTGAGAAGCAGGCGAGGTGTATAATGCAGGTTACGGCCTTTGAAGGTGTCATAGAGAATGGTCAAATAAGATTAAATACAAATGTTGATTTGCCGGAAAAAATGAAAGTATACGTGATTATTCCTGGCTATGAGAGTGACAAAAAGACAATTCACATTTATAGTCCGCGTTTAGCGCATCCTGAACAAGCGGCGGATTTCACGAAAGAAGTTGTTGAAGGATTAACAAATGCCGGCATATGATGTAACGTCATTTGATCCGCCTGCGCCAGTGGCGCGGGTGACTTTGCGTAATTCTGAAAGCGGAACAACTGTATCCGACGTGTCCATGCTGTTGGATTCCGGCGCAGATGTATCTTTGGTCCCTGCGCTATTTGTGAACCGGCTTGGTTTAACTGTTGACGCGAGCAAGGTTTATGAGCTGACGGGTTTTGCTGGCGGCACAAGTTATGCTCCCGTTGCCCGGCTGGAACTGTTCTTCCTAAACCGGACTTTTCGCGGCCGATTTTTATTGATTGATCAGGAATGGGGTATTTTGGGACGGGACGTTCTTAACTTTATTCCCTTGTTACTGGATGGGCCAAATTTAACCTGGGGTGAGCAATCCGGTGTTCGTTAAATCTCATAAAGTAAATCCATATAGCGTTTGAGCAATTCATTTACCACGCCGCGGGCCGAGATGGTGGCGGCCATGCCGTAAACGGGGGCCATTTCCCCTTTCATTTGGGGATTGGCCTTGACGGCGGCGACTGCTTCTTGCAAATCGTGGAGGAACCGTTCGGCGACGCCGGGCCGGGTGTGGCGCAGGGTGACGGCGATGTGGACGCAGGCCGGTTTATGCAGCCCGTTCAGACTCCACCCTTTTTGGGCCATCACGTCCATCACTTTGTAAATGTCCAGCGTGTCGGAGGCGAAGGCGATGACCCACAGGGGATCGCCCAGGATGCGCAGTTCGGGGATGGCGGCGATGCCTTGTTTGAGGGTCACGGCCGTTTCCAAAATCCGCCCCGTCGCTTCCATATACCCTTTCTCCCCCAGGCTGACCATGGCCGCCCAACAAGCTGCGCTGAGCGCACCCGGCCGGCTGCCGGCAAACGTGGGCGAAAAGTAGAGGCCGCCGGGCCAGTCGGACGCGGTGTAATATTGGTAATGGCGCAGTTCCCGCGTGCGGTAGAGGATGACGGACGTGCCTTTGGCCGCGTAGCCGTATTTGTGCGTATCGGCCGACATGGAGGTGACGCCGGGCACGCGGAAATCAAACGGCGGCACCGAATAGCCCAGCTTTTCCGCCCAGGGCAGGATGAACCCGCCCAGACAGCCATCCGTATGAAAACCAATGCCCGCTTTTTGGGCCAGCGCGGCCATCTCGGCGATGGGGTCAATAGCCCCGTGGGGGAAGGAGGGGGCGGAACCGACGATAACGATACTGTTGGGGGTGATGGCTTGGGATACGGCCGTTACGTCCGCCCGGTAATTTTCATCCAGGGGAATGGGCACAATTTTGATATTGAAATACTGCGCCGCTTTCTCAAAGGCCACGTGCGCCGAAATAGGCAGAATCATCTCCGGTTGGGTGATGCCTTTGGTCGCTCTGGCCCAGTCGCGGTACGTCTTCATGGCCAGCAGGATACTTTCCGTGCCGCCGGAGGAGACTGTGCCCACGATCTCGTCGTCGGTTTGGCCTGCGCCCAGCATGTGCGCCGTCATGGCGACGATTTCCGCCTCGAATTTGTTGGCGCTGGGCCACAGGTCGGCGTGCAGCGGGTTGCTTTGTGAGTGCAGGGCGTATACCTGGTTGAGGAACTCAATGTGCGCCGGGTCGCCGTGGTAGACGGCGCCGGAGGCGTACCCTTCTTCCCATTTGGCTTCTTCCCGCGCTTGCAGAGCGGCCATTTCTTGCAGGATGTCGTCGCGGGGTCGGCCGTCTTTCGGCAGTGTGGGGTAAGAGGAGAACTCGCCCCGGTACGGCTTCAGGGAGGGTTCCAGTTCGGCCATCATGGCGTCAAACTCTTTGGCCACCCGCTGCTTGACGCCGGGCAGGGTGACGGCTTTGTCGGCTACACGACCAACAGCGCGGGATGTCAGGTTCGATAATTTGGATTTGATGCTCATGGACAGTTTTCTCCGATTTCTTGTTTTGTTAGAAGTGTACCTTATCATATGACTTTTGCTACAAATCTGTGTGGCAAGCCAGATAAGGTTACCCTATTGTAGGGGACATAAATTTTATGTATACTATGAAAACCAAAAAGAACTGGAAGTCAAGGCGAATTTTTAGCGATAGGGCAAAAGCGTGATGGGAAACTCGGTTGCTGGCGTAAATCAGGAGATACTTAAATGGGCGCGGGAGCGGGCCGGATATACCCTGAGTGAAGTCGCGCAAAAAATGAATAAAGACGCGGCAGTTATTGAGGCGTGGGAGTCCGGCAAGGCTGCGCCAACCTATCCGCAACTGGAAAAGTTGGCTTACCAGTTGTATAAACGACCGGTTGCCTTGTTTTTCTTCCCTGAACCGCCCGATGAGATTGATCCCGGCCGTTCTTTCCGCACTTTACCGGATTCCGAAATTGATAAATTTGCGCCTGATACGCGCTACGCTTTACGCCAGGCGCTGGCGTTGCAAATGGCTCTTTACGAGTTAACAGACGGGAGGAATCCGAGCGGTAAGAAAATCTTTCGGGATATTCAAATTACGCCGGATACACCGTTTGATTGGGCGGCAACGGCCGTTAGAGAATATTTGGGCGTGTCTCTTGAAGCTCAATTAAGCTGGCGTAATGTTCAGGAAGCATTGACCGTTTGGCGGCAAGTTGTTCAGGATAGCGGTATTTTTGTCTTCAAACGCGCCTTTAAACAAAAAGGAATATCCGGATTTTGTCTGTATGATGACGAGTTTCCCATCATATATTTGAATAATGGTACGGCCGTATCCCGCCAGATATTCACGCTGTTTCACGAATTAGCCCATTTGCTTTTGCGTACCAACGGCGTTACGCAGGTAAACATGGAATACATTGATTCATTACACAGACCAGCCCGCGATATAGAACTTTTTTGCAACCGCTTTGCTGCTGAATTTTTGGTTCCTTCCAGCCATTTTGACACTCGACTGAGTGACAATACGCCAATCAACGATCAATGGATCCGCAATATCGCCAAAGCGTATAGCGTCAGCCGTGAAGTCATCTTGAGAAGGTTGTTAGATAAAGGATTGGTCACTTCCGAGTATTACAGAACCAAAATAAATGAATGGTATTCGGAAACAAGTAAAAAGGGGGGAAGCGGCGGCAATTATTACGCTACGCAAATCACTTATCTTGGCGATAAATTTTTGAACATTGCCTTCGATAAATATTACAGTGGGCGTGCCTCTATCGAGCAAATTGCCGATTATCTGGATATGAAAGTGCCAACCGTTATGGAGTTGGAAGCCCGCATGATGCAGAGAGTTGTTGGCTAATGGTATATGTTTTCGATACAAACAGTTTGCGCGTTCTGAATAATTATTACCCGCAGCATTTTGTCACTTTTTGGGAAAAGTTTAACCAGTACGTGCAAGACGGTGGCATCATTTCTGTTCGGGAGGTACGGGGAGAATTAGAGAGGCAATCGTTAAAACCGCACATGAAGCGTTGGGTTCGGGAAAACCGGGGTATATTTCTAACGCCTGGCCCCGAAGAAACGTTGTTTGTTGCCCAAATATTGCAAGTGAAACATTTCCAGACACTCGTTGCCAAACAAAATATCTTACGCGGACGGCCGTCTGCTGATCCGTTTGTTATTGCTTGCGCTCAAGTGAGGAATGGTTGTGTGGTTACAGAAGAAATACAAAAGCCTAATGCGGCCAAAATCCCCAATGTTTGTGAACATTTTGAAATAGACAGCACAAACGTAGAGGGTTTTTTGACGAGAGAGCAATGGGTATTTTGATAACCCGATGAATTTTATTGTAGCTGGTTGAGACGGCCGTAAATCCCCTTATTCCGCTTATAAATCTCCAAAAACGCCTCAAACAATTCATCATACACCACTCGATTGGCCGGATTCGGCTCGTAGACGCGGGCCACCTGTGCCTGTTCAGCAACGGCTTCAAAAGTGGTATAGCCCATGCCTACCGCACCCAGAATGGCTGCGCCGCGAGCGTTGGCCTGGATGGGATCGGCCATCTGGCGGATGGGGCGGTTGAGAACGTCGGCCAGAATTTGGCTCCAGACGGCCGAATTGGCCCCGCCGCCGATGAAATTGAGCTGGGCAAACGGCCGTTTCACAAACTTTTCCACGTAGCCCAACAGCCAGCGGGCATTGTACGCCACCCCTTCCAGCACTGCCCGAATCATATGCGAGCGGGTGTGCTGCAAAGACAAATTGAAAAAAACCGCCCGCGTCAAATGATCGTCTACCGGCGTACGCTCCCCGTACAGCCAGGGGGTAAAAATGATCTTCTCGCTGCCCGGCGGCACGCTGGCCGCTATCCGGTCAAATACCGCATAGATGTCCGGCCGGACGTCTTCCCGCGCCAGTTCGTCATCCGGGTAGAGGACGTTGTTTTTGAGGAAGTTGAGGCAGGCTCCGGCCGTTTCTTGCTCGTTGAGAATGAGGTAACGGCCGGGAATGGCCGAGGGCAGAGAAGCCATGTTGTGAAACAAATCCGTCTTCTTGAACGGCACGTGGCAGGTCAGCCAGGAAGAGGTGCCGATGTACAGATGCGCCTCATAATCCCGCAAGGCCCCGGAACCGATAGCCGCCGAATGCACGTCCGGCGTGCCCATGACCACCTGCGTCTGCGGCGACAGACCCCATTCCGCCGCCACTGCCGGCTTGAGAGGGCCGAGAATGTCCATCGCCCGGCGTAAATCGGGCAGTTTTTCCCGTTCCAAACCGGCCATGCGCAGCAATTTGGCGTCATAGGCCACGTGGTGGATGTCCCGGTTGTCGGTGACCCAGTGCAGGGTGATGGAGTCGTAGGAAGCGGCGAACTGCCCGGTCAGGCGCAGGTTGAGGTAATCTTTCGGTTCCAGGAATTTGTAGGTCTCCCGGTACAGGTCTGGCCGCGTCCGTTTCAGGTAGAGGATGTGGGCGATGGAATCTTTGCCGGATTGGGTGGGGATGCCGCCGGTCAGCCGTACCCAGCGCCAGATTTTGTCCAGGCCGTACCCTTCCATTTTCAGCAGGCCGCCGGTGATTTTGTGTACGTCGGGCGCGCCGCGAGCGTCCATCCAGATGATGGCGTTGCGCAGGTAGTTGCCGTCCCGGTCTACGGGAACGGTTCCCGACCATTGGCTGGTGCAGCACACGGCCGTAATTTGCGCGGGGGATACGGCCGTATGCGCCAGCAGCCGCTTCACGCAATCCGTAATTGCCCGCCACCACGCCTCCGGGTCTTGCTCCGCTCCGCCGCCAGGCAGCAGAATGACCTCGGTCTGCCCGATTTCTGCCGCCAGAATCTGCCCCTGCGCGTTTGCCAGGGCCACTTTGGGGCCGGATGTGCCCAAATCAATTGCCAAAATTAAAGGGCCAGAAAAATCCGGCATGATTTTCCCCTCCAAAAATGTAGGGCGATTTTGCAAATCATTTTACAGTCCCCATAAAAAAGGAAACCCCGGAGAGGGACAATAAACCTGTACTACGGGTCAGAGGTTCGGCGGTGTTATGTAAGCGAATCTCATGGCGGCCTACGACAGGTGTTGGCTTCCGTCGCGTGCTTCTCGGAAGCAAGCTGGCTCACTAGAGGAGATCTCATTTACGCCTAGTAGTCTGACCGGTTTACTGTATCTTCCGGGGGATATGGCGTGAAAATTGTGTTAATGAACAATTTCCATTATAGAATTGTGGGGTACGGCCGTCAATGATTTTACCTTAAAATTTGGTTGCAACTGCAATCAGTCTGCTAAAATCGGGGTAATTTTAGGGCACAGGTTTACATAGTGTCGGCAGGCGGGCTATTTCAGCCAAAACAAGTGGGGCCTGCCATGAATATGTCCCAACCGCCACGGCCGTTTTGCTTGTGATCGGCAGCGGGCATATAATCTCTTGGTTCATTTCCGTATATGGATTGCAGGTGCAACGCCCCCGGTTCGTTTAGCGTGTTGCACCTGTTGTTTTGTATAGTGCGGTTGCAAGGTGGCAAACACTCTGCAACCTGGCAACTTTGCTACCTGCAACGCTAAAACGGAGATCACTCTATGATAAAAAAGAAATGGCATTTCACGATTGGGAAATTGATTTTGGTTATGGTCGGTTTACTGCTGCTGGCTGCTTGCAGATCACAGGATGAAGCGGCTATGCAGGCGACGATTGATGCAGCGGTGCAGGCCACGGCCGTAGCCATGACATCCTCTGACACCCCGGCTTTGGCCACCTGGACCGCTATCCCCATCGTCAATGAGGCTACGCCAACGCCGGCAGCCACACCGCTCCCCCCACCAACCAGCACACCGCTGCCCACCGCTACCGCCAAACCGACTGAAGCCGCCTCCCCCACACCAACCGATACAC
>JALUPA010000426.1 GCA_027054335.1 Ardenticatenaceae bacterium | reverse complement strand
CCCCACAACCTGATCATCAGCGGCGGCAAGGGCTGGCTGTATGAGGAGATGATGACGGAAGTGGAGCGGCAAGGGTTAAACGGCCGTGTCCGTTTCATCGGTTTTGTAGACGACGCCGACCTGCCCGCCCTGTACAGCGACGCCGATCTCTTTGTTTTCCCCAGTTTGTATGAAGGGTTTGGCTTGCCTTTGCTGGAAGCGATGGCTTGCGGTGTACCGGTAATTTCTTCGGATGCGTCTTCTTTGCCGGAGGTGGCGGGGGATACGGCCGTGCTTCTCTCTCCCCACGATCAAGCCGTCTGGACAAACGCTATGTTCGATCTGCTGGCCCATCCCGACAAAAGAGCTGCACTCGTGGCTGGCGGTTTTCGACAAGCTCGTCAATTTACCTGGCAAACGGCCGCTCACTCCCTGCTTGAGATATATCAGAATTTGGTTGCTTCTTCACAGATGCACGGATGACACAGATTAAACGGATTAACGTGGATTTCTTGTTGTATCTGTGAGTCTTCCGAAAAAAGCCTTTTTGCGAACAAAACGGCGTGAATTTCAATCGAGTAAAATCCAGATAATCCGCGCAATCCGCGGCTTTTTTCAGTAAAGTCATCCGTGAAAATCCCTCAAATCCGTCATATCCGTGCCTCCATTTTGCCCCAAAACAGGACTCATGTCCTAATAGACTAGACATAAACCTTTACAATTACCTGTAAGTTGGGGTATAATTTCGTGTAGTATCACATTGAACTTACATTGTAGTACCCAAAAATAGAATAAGGGTAATAAAGATTCTTTAGCATCCTTTCAACCACGCGGCTTTTCATCACCGGGATGTGTATCCTCATTTTGAGGAGGAGAAGGAAATGTCCGCAAACGGCAATCTGTTTCGGGGCATCCTCAAGCTAAAGACATTATGTGTGGGCGGAGATTTTAGTAAAACACCGTCTGATTTGCTGCCTGCACAATTTCCCGGCAATGTCCTGGCGCATACGGCCGTGTTTCAATTTTACATTGAGGGCCGGTATGACGCCGCCTTGGACATCATCACGGCCAACCGAGACATTGACCTGGTTTTTCTGGATGCTGATTATGATTCCTTAACCGAAATCACCACCTTTATGACCCAGGCCAGAGAAATCCGGCCAAAACTGCCCATCGTCATATTTACCAGTGATAGCGATGATAAGATGCGCCACCTGATGCGTGAGGGGGCGACCTGGCATTTTGTCAAAGATTCTGAAGTGATTGCTTCCCTTAATTCTCAAGTACACCACCACGTTTATTCCCCCATAGATTGGCCGGAAATTTTTATCCAGTACGCCAGCGATTCTCTGAAACCGCGCATTGAACCGGGTTTGAGCTACACCGATTTGGAAGCCCTCTCCCAAAACCCGGAGGAACGGTACATCATCAAGCGGTTGTTTGCCGGCAGCGATGTAGTGCAGATTTTCCGCATGGATGAGGGATTCAGCGGCTCGCGTATTTACACGGTGAAACCGGCGCATCAACTGAAGCGCATCCTAAAAATTGATGTGGCCGACCGTCTGGAAGCGATCCAGGAAAAACAGGAGCGGCTGATTCAACCGCGCCTCAACCGGCAGGTGGGGCAGATTCAAGGCAAACTGGTGCGCGGCGAACATCTGGCGGGGGCTTGTTACGCTCTGGCCGGCTCTTACCGAGACGCCATCACCCTGACCCAGTTTTTGCTGAACCAGAACCGGGTGCGCAAAGAGTTGATTGACAAGATTCTGGAGCAATTGCGCATCAGTCTGGAGCAGTTATACGCCGGTAGTTCAGATACGGAACTGCGTTACTGGGCGCCCCTGTATGCCCGCGTCCTGCCTACAAAATTGATGGTGGCTGACGCTGTTCTGGTGGAGCCGGACGAGATGGGGGCTGATTTTGTGGTGTCGGCCGAATCGTTTAACACACTTTCGGCCGTGCCCGGCAATCCTACGCTCCAGCAAATCAATCAGGCAGCCCGGCGGGGAGAGGAACCTTCTCTTATTTTACATGGGTTTGAAGTGGCTGAAGTGGATTCTCGTGAGGGGACGATTTATCTGCACGATGACCTGATGGCCCGTTATCCTATTTCGTCGTTGCTTAAGGATAAAAATCACCCGATTATGCGTTTTAAGGTGCATTTGCAGGCTGCGGATCAATCCTGGTTGGCGCATCCGGCTTTCCGGCGGGGTAAACGGGTGAGTGTACGGGGCCGGGTGGTGGCCACGCAGGAGACGATCATTGGGGATAACATTACGCAGGTGACGGGACGGCCGTTTGACTATGACTCCGATGTGCTGGAACTGGCTTCCGGCCGGTTCATTTCCCCCATTGCCAACGTGCGCAGCCTGCTCTGGGAAGTAGGCCGGGAAGATATGATTGTGCCCATTCCTCAACTGTCGCCGGTGGTGCATGGCGATTTGAATACCAGCAACATCCTGGTTGAGATTAGTGATGAGATGCCTCTCTGGCTCATTGACTTCTCCGACGCCCGCCCCGGCCACGTTTATTTTGATCTGGCCAAGCTGGAAGTGGAGTTCCGTACCCACGTCCTCTATCGTCTGTACAAGGAGATGGTGGACGAGGGCATCTGGGACGTGGACACGGCGACTAAGTTTGCTCTGCTGGTGGAAAATGTGCTGATGCTGACGGCCGTCAACGACTTCTCCGATTTCATTACCACCCTGCGCGATTACCAGCCGGAATGGTACGATAATTTATACACCCAGTTCCCCCTCTACTCCGAAAATCTGCTCTATTTCCTCCACTCCCTGCGCCAAATTGCGGAAACATACAGCCCGGAACGGTTCAAATACCATTATCCGGTGGCTGTCTTTTTCCAAAGTATCTCGGCGCTCAAATTTAAGCGGCTGGACGATGCGCCCTGGTCTCCCTGGGCCAAACGGTTGGCCTTGTGCACGGCCGTTGTGGCCGGCAAACAAGCCATCGAAGGCGTAGCCCGCCCGCCGGAACTGGACGATGTGTACAGCGGGATGCGCCAACGCAGCGCCTTTGCCGTGATTACGGTGGGCAGTGGCGGTGACCGCAAGTACCTGGTGCAGTGGAATGAAAACTGGAATATGTATAATCTGGTCGGCGGACGCTTAAATAATGACAAGGGGGATAAGGATTCCTTTGCTCGCGCCATTCAGCGGGAACTGCAAGAGGAATTGGGCGTGGTCAGTCCCAAGGATTATCGTATTGTGCGGGAATATAAGCCGGTGTACCAACGGCAATTTTCCCGGCGGGAATTTGTTTTTAAGGATTATGAGTTTCGTGTTTTTCAGATTGAGCTATTGCCACGCCATCCCATCACCCCCGAAGAGTATGAATGGTACGCCAATCGTTTTACTACAGAGCGGGAGAATATCCTGGTGTCACGGGCGGAGATTGAACGGCTGCGCACCCTAGATAACCTGCCAATCTCGGAGACGACGCGGATGATTTTGCAGGAGTTGGGGGAGATTACGGCCGTAAATTCCGACGACATGCTGCTTTCCCTGGAGTTTGAACTGGAGAACGATGAAGTTGTGGTCAGCCGGGGGCGGGGGCAGGTGTTGGGGCGGCTGACCAACCCCCGTTACGGCGGCCTGGTAGAGAATGTGACCCTGGAAGTACTGCCGGCTAACGGGTACGAGACCGAGCAAGATTCGGCCGTTTTGCAGTTGGGCAAGCTGAATGCGGGGGACGTTTGCCCCATCTCCCTCTGGTTGCAGCCCAAAGAAAAACATGCCCGCCTGAAACTGCGCTTTACTTTTTATGATGTCCGGGGCAAAGAATACTGGCAAACGGTAGAGAAAAATCTGGAATTCAAGACCCATACCCGCGCCCTGTTCCACATTGACAACCCCTACGTCGTGGGCAAGCCTCTGACCCCGGCTTCTGAGGATTTGTACGTGGGGCGGGAAGACGTGTTTATGTGGATTGAAGAAAATTTGCTGGGCAAAACACAGCCGCACACGCTGGTTCTCTACGGCCAGCGGCGCATGGGCAAAACGTCAACGTTGTATCAATTGGTTGGCGGTAGGCGCGGCCAGACCATCCGGGAATATCCCGGCTACCCCATTTTCCCGGTGTATATTGACTTGCAGCGATTGGCGGGCTGCGACACGCCGGAATTTATGGCCCGGTTGAGCCAACAAATCATCCGCAATCTGGCCCGGCGGCGCATTAAAATTACGCCGCGCGAAACCTGGTCTGCCAATGGCACAATTTTCGGCCAGTTCGACGACTTTCTGGATCAGGCGGAAGAAAAGCTGCCGCAAAATGGGCTGCTGGTGCTGGTAATCGATGAGTTGGAGCAGATGCAGGAGAGTATTGAAAACGGCCGTCTCAGCCCTGATATTCTCCCTTACCTGCGTTCTCTGATGCAGCATCGTTCCCGCCTGACCTTTATTTTGGTGGGCACTAACCAGTTAATGGAAGATTATTGGAGTACGATTTTCCACGTGGGCATCAGCCGGGAAATTGGGTCGTTGAGCCGGGAAGAGACGGAACGCCTTATCCGGGAGCCGGTTTCGCCGATGATTCAGTATGACGATCTGGCCGTAGACCGCATCTGGCTGGCAGCGCGGGGCCATCCGTATTTTAGCCAGCTTTTATGTCACCGTCTGATCAGCGCCGTTAATCTGGAAGGCCGCCACAGCAAGATCATCACCATTACCGAAGTGCGCGAGATGATTAACCTGGTGATTGATGAGGATGACAGCCATCTGCAGCATTTGTGGAATGAAAGCAGCCGTGAGGAGCAGTTTATCCTGGCTTCACTGGCCGGAACGCAGGAAGTAGGGGAGGAAAATGTATCCCGTTCAGAGGTATTGTCCCGCCTGCGTGGGGCATCCATTGAGGATGATATGGTACGTATGGCTTTGAGCCGGCTGGAAACCCGCCGCCTGGTGACGCGCACGCCAGTGGAACGCCAGATTCAGCGCCGTTTGGCGCAGCCGGGCGGTTGGCAGCCCACGCTGGTCAGTAAGGATTATACGTATTCGATTTCGTTTGATTTGTTGCGAAAATGGGTGGCGAAGAAACACCCGTTAGGTTCGCTTTTGTAATTGTTTGGGGATTTCAGCGTATGTCATACATTGTGGGTCATCCAATTAAAAGACCTTCTGATTTTTACGGCCGTTTCTCTCAGGTGGCGCGTTTTTATGAAATTATCGGGGGTACCCAAGCCCAGTCCGCCAGCGTGTTAGGTGTGCGCCGGGCGGGTAAAACATCTTTTCTGCAATATGTAGCCCATCGCAGTATTAAAGCCAAATACCTGCGTGACCCCGATAACTACACCATGATTTACATTAACATGTCCACCTGCAAAAAACCGGCCGATTTTTATTACGGCTTGCTGCGCCGCCTGCAATATTCCCTGGGCATGGCCGAGACCGGCTTCTTGTGGAAAGAATCACCCCCCAACGCCACCAGCATGTACGACGTAGAGGCATTTCTTTGCCAATTTCCGGAGCGGCGCATCATTCTCCTGCTGGACGAGTTTGACCAGATTCGCGTGGATACCTTTTCCCAGGAATTTTTAACCGAACTGCGGGCCATGACCAGCGTGCTGGATTATGATCTGGCCTTCGTCACGGCCTCGTATTGGGATTTGTATTATTTGGGCACGCAAATCGGGCTGCCGCCAACGTCGCCTTTCTACAATATTTTTTATCCGACGCCTATTTACATTCCCGGTTTGGAAGAGGGCGAGATTGATACGCTCATTCGGAAACCAGCGGCGGAAGAAGGCTTTCCTTTTTCTGAGGAAGATGTGGCTCAGATTAAGCAGTTGGCCGGATCGCTGCCGTTTTTTGTCCAGGCCACGGCTGCTTACTGGCTGCGCTGCCATAAAAGCGAATATACGCCCGATCCGCAGCAGTCCCGGCAAATTTTAGCCGGTGAATTGTCACCTTATTTTGAGCAATGGTGGCGCTCTTTTGATAATGGTTATAAGGAAGTACTGCGCTGCATCGCCGATGATCTTGATCTGTCTATTTTGCCTTACAGTCTGGTAGAGGTGCAGGAAGCCGTCCGTATTTTGGGTAATTATGGCATGGTGGTGCGGGAAGACGGCCGTCTGGCCATCAACGGCGCTATTTTTGCTTTATGGGTGCAGCAGTACGCCCAACTGGCCGAACAAAGACAAACGCTCCGCGTGCCCAACAACGGGCAGCACAGATGGCCCAGCCCCCCGACCGATCCGGCTAAACTACGCCTGATCCTGACCGATTATTTTAGCCTGGAAGATTTACGCGCTCTCTGTTTTGATTTGGGCCTGGACATTGAAGATTTCCCCGGAACCAGCAAGCAGGCCAAAGCCATCGGGCTGATCGAATATTGGCGCAACCGGCACGAATTGGGCCGCCTGGTGCAAGCCATCCGCCAGGAACGCGGCGCCATCGTGTAGGGCGATTTTCAAAAGCGCCCTACAACCGGCAACTTTTCCCCTTGCCTCCCCAAATTGCCATCACTATAATGCAGTGAGAAGAAGGGAGTTTTTCTCACGGATAAAAAGATCGCGGATACAAAAAACATCTGTGATCCCTTTACCCGTGAGACCTTGCAAGTGGGAGGAAAAGATGGTTCCGATTTATCGCAGCGATGGCGAATGGGTGGCTGTTTACGTGAGTGGCAACTTGTTTAATGTGGATGGCGAATGGATAGGGTATCTGGTGGGAAGGGAAGTGTATGATACCAGCGGCATGTACCTGGGTTTTTTGAGTAATGATAGGCGTTTGCTGCGCAAACGGTCTTACCATCCCCGACCCCGGAAGGAAGTGCCGCTCCGTCCCGCCCGGCCAGAGATTCCGGCTTCTATGCCGTTGGCCCCCTTATTTGCCGCCTTGCCGCACCAGATTATTGATTTATTTGAAGAATACCCGGAAAAGTTGATGTTTATCTCTGAAACCCGGCCAGATATGGATTGAACGTATTGCGTATGAAACCGAAATCACCCAGTGAATCTTGCGTAACATTGACCCAATTGATGGGGCCGAGTCATGCCAATACGCTGGGTAATGTGCATGGCGGCATCATTATGAAGTTGTGTGATGAAGCAGGAGGCATGGCGGCGGTGCGCCATGCGCGGCACACGGCCGTCACCGTCACCGTAGATTCCATGACTTTCCACTCTCCGGTACACATCGGTAATTTGATGATGGTTACGGCTGAAGTGGTCTGGACGGGGCGCACCTCGATGGAAACGCGGGTGGTGGTGCGCGCTGAAGACGTGCTGACCGGGGAAATCACCCATACCAATACGGCCTATTTTGTCTACGTGGCGCTGGATGAAGACGGCCGTCCCACTCCCGTCCCCCCGTTATTGTGTGAAACCGAAGAAGAAAAACAGCGTTGGGAGCGAGCCGCCCAACGTCAGGCCTATCGTCTACAGCAGCGCCATCAGGAAACCCTATGACCCAACCCAAATCCAAACTTCTCGACATCCTGCTGTCGTCGCCAGCCGGACAAATCACTTCTTTGCCTACGCCGGACATTGGCGCGGCCCAGGTCGAGCCATTCCCTTTTTTAGCCATCGTTAACCAGTATGAGATGAAACTGGCCCTGGTATTGTCTCTGATCAATCCTTTGGTGGGCGGCGTTTTGTTGATTGGCCCGCGGGGGACGGCCAAGACAACGGCCGTGCGTTCTTTAGCCGATCTCCTGCCTCACACCCGGCGCAGCCTGTGTGCTTACGGTTGTACCGAGGAGTTGATCGAAATCTACGGTATGGATGGCGTGTGCCAGGATTGCGCCGCCAAATTCGGCTATGGTGAACCGCTCACCGTTGAGGACAAAGTACGCATCTTTGAACTGCCCCTTAATGCCCGCCTGGATGACGTGGTGGGCGGCATCAATGAGCGGCTGGCGCTGGAGCAAAACAAAGTGCGTCTGGAGCGGGGCATTTTGGGTCACGCCGACGGCCACATCCTCTATATTGACGAGGTGAATCTGCTGGACGACGCCATCACCGATGCCATCCTGGATGCGGCAGCGCAAGGCCACTACACCGTGCGCCGCGGCCCGCTAAAGATGACCTACCAGGCGCGGATTATGCTCATTGGTTCCATGAACCCGGAAGAAGGTAAATTGCGGCCGCAGTTGATGGATCGTTTTGGCTTGCGGGCCATTGTGCGCGGCCTGGAAGAACCGGACCTGCGCTACCAGGCGTATGAAAGGGCGTTGGCCTACAAGCAGCGCCCCGAACTGTTTGCCGCCCCCTACGCTGCCGCGACGTTGACTTTGGCAGAAGATATTCAACAGGCGCGGGATCGGCTGCCGCAGATCACTATCCAGCCGGACGCGCGGGCGTTGGGTCTGGAACTGGTTGCCAGTATGCAGATTGACTCCAGCCGGGCGGAAATCACCCTGTTTGAGGCTGCCCGCACTCACGCCGCCGCCGCTGAACGCCTGGAAGTGATCCCCGCGGATGTGGAGGCGGTTGCCATGCTGTCTCTCCGTTTGCGCCAAAGTCCCCATTTGACCCAATTTTTCGAAGAGCAGGCGGCTGAGGATGCGAAGATGCGGGCTGTTTTTGCCAAAAGCAGGGATGACAAGGGGACAAGTTGATGCGCGACACGCATCACGCATCACGCATCACGCTATTATGGGGACTTACGGCCGTATTTATCGGTTACCTCACTGTCTGGCTGCCGGGGCCGGCGGCCGGTTTGCAGTTTTTGGGTGTGGAGTTGGGGGAGTGGGCCAAGTTCCTGGGAATGAATACCCGGCGCAACCTGTTTTATCTGCCGCCCATCACCCTGAGCCTGATGTTGCTGACGTTGACCATCGTTTGGAATAACCGGCGCTGGCAGACCTGGGTCATGCGCGGGCTGGCGGTGGCTTTGGCTTTCCTGGCCTTTCCTGCTTTGGAGGATTTGCTGGGGATGTTTCGGCAGGAGTATTTGCCGCGGGTGGGCGGGATTGGCCTGGCGCTGGTGTGGGCGATTGTGGTTTCTCTGGCGAGTTGGCGTTGGCGGGAACGGCCGGGGCTGACAAAGTTAATGTGGCTGTTTTTACTGCTGCTGGGTCTGGCCGGAGCTATTATTCCCACGCAGGTTTATTTGGAGATACGGCCGTTTGTGGCCGATTTGTTAGGTACTCCGTTAGGCATTGGGCCAGGCGTCTGGCTGAATGGGGTTGGGCATTTGCTGGTGGCAGTGATCAGCGGCGCGGAACTTTACCGTGAGTACAGTAGAGGAAAGCAAAACCTCCCGAGGGAATAAATCTTCGGGAGGTCGGACTATCTGTTTTTCGTAGCCGCGGGTTTTTCACCGCGCCGGTATAATTGCGGTAAGAAACCACCTGTTTTTGTTACTGCATACGTTCTTTAATATAGGTAATCGCTTCGCCTACTGTCGTAATTTGCTGTGCGTCTTCGTCAGAAATTTCGCCGTTAAACTCTTCTTCAAAAGCCATAATCAACTCGACCAAATCTAAAGAATCTGCTTCCAGCTCTTCGCGGAAACGGGCTTCCGGCACGACCTGAGCTTCATCAACTCCCAACAAATCTACAATTATTGCTGTTACGCGAACTTGTACGTCATCACTCATTGACCTAATCTCCTTCCGGTTTTGATAATTTTCATTAAGAATGAATTGCGGGGGCAATTTTAGAACCAACGTCTAAAAAGTCAAGCAGTTGGCCTGATTACCATAGTGGAAAACACGAAAAAGGGTTTGGAGTTACGCGGTCTGTAATCTTGTGGTCGGGTAGTCGGGCCAACGACTACTCGACTGCGCGACTAATATCCAGCCACACGGCCGTACCCAGGAGCAAATAGAACAAAAACGCCAAATCTACCAGGAAGAAACTGTGGTCTACCAGGCCGTGCATGATCATATCCATAAATGCCGCGGCAATGCCTACGGCCACCGGGAACCAGACGGCCGTAACCTGGCCCCAACTGCGCCAGAGAGAACGCACCAGCGCGGCCATCATCCACAGCCCGGCGGCCAGCCCCAGCAGCCCCAGCCGCGCGCCAAAATCCAGGAAGATGTTGTGGGGATGGCTCAGATTGGGGTCGCGCCACGCCTCGGCAAAAATGTAGCGGCCCCGGTAAGCATACAGGAAATTGTCCAGCCCCACGCCAAAGAGGGGGTGTTCCCGAATCATGTTCAGGCTGGCCTGCCACAACTTCAGGCGGAACAGCCCCGTTTCGCCAAATAGCCCCAGCCGCCCCGCCAGCGCCGGGCTTTGCTGGATAGCGATCAGTCCGGCCGCGCCCAATCCGGCAAAAGCGACCACCCAGGGCCAGGTGCGACGGCCGTTGCGCCGCTGCCACTGCCAGAAAACAAACAACAACGCTGCCGGTAAACCCAGAAAAATAGCCCCTTTGCTGAAGGTGAGCAGCGTTGCCAGCCCGATGGGGAGCAATGCTGCCCCGTACAGCCAACGACGACGGCCGTTTTCCTTTACTCCCAGCAGCAGCATGGCTGCCAGCAGGGGAATGATACGCCCCAGAAAGAGGGCCACATTGTTGGGCGAGCCGTAGATAGATTTAAGGCGCAGCAAGCCGCCTTCGGCCGTAATCAGGCTGCTCCGGTCAAAGCCATATTGGTACAGGCCGTACAGGGCCACCACGACCCCCGCCAGGACAACCGCGTCCAAAATCACCCACATTTCTGACGATTTCAGGCGCAGGGCGCGCAGCATCAGGTAAAACAGGGCCGGTTCCAAGATGACCATGCGCCATTCATTCGTGGCTACGTCCAGGCGGGCGGTGAAGAGGAGGGAGAGGGTGGCCACGGCGGTAAATGCCAGAACCGCATAATCAGCCATGCGCCACGTGATGCGTGATGCGTGATACGTGGTGCGCTGGACGAGTTGGTGGAAAAGGAAGGCAGCAAAGGTGACGAGGGTGAAGATTTCCACGGGGGAGAAGCGGTATTGGAAGACCGGCTTGAGGACGGGCGGGACGTAGAAGGGGATGGAGAAGGCGATCAGTGCCAAGCCCCAAGCGGGGCGCAGGGTGATGAGGAGGAAGAGGACGAGGATCGCAGCCGCCATAAGGAGGAAGGTGGGGGAGATGTAGAAGATGGAGGCGGCAACGGCCGTCAGCGCCAACTGCCCGCCATCCCCCAGCCGCCGGTAGACGCCGCCCGCCTGATCCGCCCAGGTGAGCCAACCGGAAATTGTCACCAACGCAGCCGCGCCAAAGGTGAGGAGAAGCTGAACACTTTTATCCAGCGCGCCATACCGTACCCGCATCTGGTGGAACCAGCCCGGCCAATCCGCCTGTCGCCAGCTTCGCATAGCCAATATGAGAGACAGGACGGCCGTACCCAACAGTCCCCACGTCACCCAAACCGCCCAACGATTTGAAGGGTGGTAGGCGACGCTGAAGCCGTTAAGCGCCCATTGATCCCAGCCGCGCGAGGCAATAATTTCGGCCGTATGCACTCCCGGTTCCAGGTTTTGCGCGACTGGTTCGATAGCCAGGTAATCATCTTCCTTGAGCGGGGAGGTGAGAACCAGCATCGTGCCGTATTCGTCGCTGGGCAGAGCGTTGGCAGGACGGCCGTCAAT
>JALUPA010000425.1 GCA_027054335.1 Ardenticatenaceae bacterium | reverse complement strand
GTACGCCGCCGCCAGCCGCCGCTTGATTACCATTGGCGGCACGGCCGTTTACCGCCAACTGTTTAGCCGCGACCACATCCGTTACCGCCGGTTCACCTTTGGTAATCGTGCCGGTTTTATCCAGGACAATGGCGTTTAACTTGTGGGCATATTCCAGCGCCGTACTGTTCTTGAAGAGAATACCATTCTCGGCCCCCTTGCCCACACCTACCATAATTGAGGTTGGTGTAGCCAGCCCCATAGCGCAGGGGCAGGCAATAACGAGGACGGCCGTGACCCGCAAAACCGCCGCCACAATATCGCCCGTCCCCGCATACCAGACAATAAACGTCAGTACGGCAATAACGACGACGGCTGGTACAAACCAGGAAGCAATGCGGTCTACCTGCTTCTGGATAGGCGCTTTACTGCCCTGCGCCTGTTCCACCAACTTGATGATTTGCGCCAGCGCCGTTTCCTTGCCGACTTTGGTCGCTTCAAACTTAACCATCCCCTGTTTGTTGATGGTGGCGCCAATCACTTCGTCGCCCACCTCTTTTTCCACGGGCATACTTTCACCCGTTAGCATACTCTCATCTACCGTAGAATGGCCTTCCAGCACCACACCGTCCACCGGAATTTTCTCACCGGGGCGCACAATGACCGTGTCCCCCTTTACCACTTCGGCGATGGGAATGTCCATTTCTGCACCGTCACGCACCACACGGGCTGTTTTGGCCTGCAAGCCCATCAACTTTTTGATGGCTTCGCTGGTCTGCCCTTTGGCCCGTACTTCCAACAGCTTGCCCAACACAATGAGCGTGATGATGGCGGCGGCCGTTTCAAAGTAAACGCCCGTACCCAACCTGTCACTATCAAAGACAGTAGTGGCAATCAACACAGCCAGGCTGTAGAAGTAGGCTACCGTTGTGCCCATCGCCACTAGCACGTCCATATTGGCGCTGCCGTTGCGCAGCGATTTGTAAGCGCCGGTGTAATAATCCTTGCCGACGTAAAACTGCACTGGCGTCGCCAGCGCCAGGAAAAACCAGTTGACCCAGGTAGCGTGCG
>JALUPA010000424.1 GCA_027054335.1 Ardenticatenaceae bacterium | reverse complement strand
CAACTGGCGCAAATGCTGGGAGACGCCGCTGCCGGCGGCCGCTTTCAGCCGTTAGTGCAACGCGCCCCGATAACCGACACGACAACACTCGCCCCCTATCAGGTCATTGCTCTGGGACGGCCGTCAACCAACGATCTCATCGCCTCTGTTAACGATCAACTGCCTCAACCCTTCCTGCCAGAAACAGACAACCTGGGCGAAACAGTGGGCGATTTGCAATACCGCCTGCCCCCGGATTTCAGCCTGGGCGTTATCCAGCATCTGCCGGCGCCCTGGAACCCGGCCCGGCCGTTTGTAGTTATCAGCGGCACGACGGACGAAGGGCTGCGCTGGGCCGTAAATACCCTGAGCGGTGATCTTTTGGGTGGGCAGCTGGATGGAAACGTGATTTTTATCCAGGATACGTTTGCCGAATCATTTGACGTGTCTGCGGCCGAATCCTTCCTGGAACTGGCAGCGATCTCCACGGCCGTGCCCGACTCTGTAGCCGCAGCCACGGCCATAGTAACGCCGACGGCCGCCTCTACTTTTACACCATCCGCTGCAATTACACCTACGGCCGTTTCCCAACTCCCCGGGAAATACCAGCCGGCCGATTCGGCCTCCTCCACCATGACAATGCTGGTCGCGGCACTCATTGGCGGCGGCCTGCTGCTGCTGGCCGGCGGCGCGGTTTACACCTGGCGCGAATCCCGGAGGCGCGATGACGCTGTGTGAGGATTGGCGCTTTCTGCCCGGTATTCCCGCCGGACCTGGCGTAGACGCGCTCTCTCTGTCTCCGGCCGATTTACCCGGCTTTGTGACGACAGCGGCGGAAGCCATCTATCATTTGATCGCCATCCCCCAGGGCGCAGAGCGGGCAACGGCCGAATTTTGGGCCAAAACGCGCCAGATGCTCCACCCCGGCGGCGTGTTGTATGCCGGGTTCGCCGGGCGGGGACGCTGGCTGTGGGGGCAGTGTCCGTCCGGCCCCGCCATTACACCCCGGCAAATCCGGCGACAGTTGTACCGGGCCGGTTTTCAGGAGATTATCATTTACGGCGCGCTGCCCAATCACCTGTACCCGGTTTGCCTGGCGCCCTTGCAGCCCGCCCTGCTGCGTTTTGCTTTGTCTCGCTATCCGGGTGGAAAACAGCCCCTCGTCCGGTACGCCTGGTTTCGTCAGGCGATCAGCCGGTGGGGGATGTCGCTTTTGCCCGGTTACGCCATTGTGGCCGTGAACCAAGATGTTTGATTACCTGAACGAATTAGCCGCCCCCGAAACACAGCCCGCCGCTCTGACCTGGCTGCTTTTTGCCAACGGCGAGCCGGAGGCACACAACAACGTGCTGCTGTTTGGTTTTCCCGCTGGACAAGGGAAGCCGACGCACGTGGCTAAAATTTGCCGCTCGCCCGCCTACAGCCAGACAATCCGTAACGAATATGAACGGCTGAACGAACTTTGGCAGATATTCGGCCAGGACGCCGCCGGATTCGCGCCCCGGCCGTTGGCTTTAGGCCGGCACGGCGCGGATTTGGTGTTGCTGATGAGCTACTGCCCCGGCCGCCAACTCCTGCCCAAACCGGCCCGTTTCTGGCAGGACGAGGCGCAGGTGCAAGAACTCTGGCAGCAGGCAGCCGGCTGGCTGCGCGCCATCCATCGCCGGACGGCCGTTGCCTCCCCGCCTCCCTCTGTCCCGCCTGATTTCAACGCAATGGCCGCTGCCTTCGGCAATCTTTTCCTGCTGACGTCCCAAGAAGAAAAAGAACTGGCTGTTTTAAGGGAAACTGTTGCCGGGGCCGGGGCGGATACGGCCGTACTATTGCAAGGTGACTTCTGGCCCGGTAACGTTATTCTCCGCTCTGGAGACGCCGCCTTTACCCTGGTGGATTGGCAATTTTCCCACTGGTCGGGCGACGCCAGCCTGGACGTGTATCTTTTTCCCCTGGTATGCGGCGTCAAAGCCGCACCCTTTGCCCCCCCAGCCGAGCGCGCCGCCGCCGCCGCCCGCATTCTGGTAGAATGGCAGACAACGCTGTTGCCATCTTACCTGCGCCATTACGGAGACGTTTCCGGTTATACCGTACTGCCCCCCCGCGCCGGTATGTTGGCCGTCTGCGTAGAGATGGCGGTACGGCCGTATCTCACCTTTGGTATCCAGCAAGAAGACGCCCTTTTGTGGCGCGCCTTGTTTACGGAGTTAAGTAATTGCTTATGAATGTGCTTAAAAACAAACCCCTGTGGACCCTCTGCTTTTTATTTATCCTGGTTGGCTGCAACAAAAGTGCCGCCACACCCACCGCCAACCAGGGCCTTGTCGCTACCATGACCGCCACAGCAACCGTTTTGGCTGCTCCCGTAGCCCAACCCACGACCACTTATCTACCCACCATCACCCGCGGGCCTGTTTTTCGCACAATTACGCCCACAGAATTAAGCGGGTACGTACCCAACCCCGAAATGGGCTGGCAAAACACGCGCAATGCCACGCCGCGCTTCACAGAAACCGTGCGCTATACCCGCTTTAACTGGCGTGATCTGAATCCGGCCGAAGGCGTTTATGACTGGTCCCCCATCGAAATATTGCGCCAGGAAGCCCTGGACGCCGGCCAAAAAATACATTTCCGCGTGCGCAACGCCCAACCGCCGCCGTGGGGGCCGGGTCAAGTCATCCCCGATTGGGTCGTGGCTCAGGGGGCTGTAATTGTTGACGGCTCGCGGGGCACAGAACCACTGTATGCCGATTGTCAATTTCTGGCGGCCCACGCCGCCTTTGTAGACGCTTTACGCCAGCAATACGATGGCAACCCGGACATTGCCTTTCTGGATATTGGCGCGTATGGCAAATTTGGCGAATGGGATAGCGAACAGTATGACCACACACCGGACTCGCTGGATTGGCACGCCCGCCGCCGTCTGGCCGATATGTATCTGGGCGGCCAGGGCACACGGCCGTGCCAACAGGCAGACGGTTCCATCATAAACGTCTCTTACAATTACGTCGGTTTTCAAAAAACCCAACTATTGATGCCTTACACGCCCTGGCGTGAAGATTCCCTGTTTTACGCCCTGAGCGTCCGCTCTGACATAGGTATCCGCCACGACGCTCTCGGCTCCGAGCTGCACCAGAACCGGTACCGGGAAAAAATCAGCGATTTGGTAGAACAAACCTGGCGTAACGCCCCCATCGTCTTTGAATTTTCCTCCGACGCCTATACGCCGGAAGCGTTGGCCAGCGCCCGCGCCTTTGCCCAGGAAATGCACGCCACGCTCATACACGACAATTTTGGCGGGCGCGGCGCCGACGCCGACATAGAATCTGTCCTGGAAACTGTCGGCTTTCGGCTCGTCTTGCAGGAAATAACTTATACCAGCGAACGGCTGCCCAACTCCTCCCTCTCCCTCACAATGACCTGGATAAACAAAGGCGTCGCGCCGCCGTATACAAATTATCCCCTCACTGCCGCCTTGATAGACGACCGGGGAAATGTGGTGTGGGAGCAGGAAATTACCGCCGACATACGCGCCTGGCTGCCGCAAGAGCCTGTAATTATACAAAGCGAGGCGGCGCTCCCCGCCTTGCCGCCCGCCGTCTACGATTTGCGGCTGGCTTTTGTAGACCCGGACACGCGGCAGCCGGTTTTGAATCTGGCAATTGAGGGGCGGGACAGCAACGGCCGTTACCAGATCGGGCCAGTACAAATAGGGCAATAAATCGCACATGACGCCAACCAAAAATATCCTCTGGCTGATTGACGGATTGGGTATGGGCGGAGCCGAACGGCTCATGGTTCCCTACCTGCGCCACCTGGACACGCGCCAGTTTACGCCGCGCGTGTGCGCCTTGCAAGAGCGGGACGGCAATCCCGTGGCGGAACAAATCCGGCAGTTGGGCGTTCCCGTTGACCTGCTGCCCATTCCCCACTTACGCAGCCCGGGCGGCCTGCCCCGCCTGCTGCGCTACCTGCACCGGCATCAGATCGATCTGGTACATACCCAACTGGAATTTGCCAACACGTTAGGCACGTTGGCGGCTCGCGCGCAGCGTATCCCTGCCGTTTGTACCCTGCACACTTTTGACAATCTGGCAGAAGACAGCCGCGCCGCCCGCCGCATCCGGCTGATGTGGTGGGCGCTGCGCCATTTTTCCCGCCGTATCATCGCCGTATCGGAAAAAATCCGCCAATATCACGTGCAGACGGCCCGTTTTGACCCGGCAAAAGTGGTCACGCTGTACAACGGCATTGACCTGTCCCGCTTTCGCCAGCCGCCGGGAACCATCCGCGCCGAACTGGGCATCCCCCCGGATGCGCCCCTGCTGTTGACGGTGGCCGTTCTGCGCCAGCCTAAAGGTATCCAGTATATGCTGGAAGCGCTGCCTGCTGTTTTAACGGCCGCGCCCCAGGCCAGATATTTAGTCGTGGGTGACGGCGATTACGCGCAGCCGTTACGGCAGGCGGCGCGGCAGCATAACGTGGCGGATCGGGTGATCTTCACCGGGGCGCGGCATGACGTGCCCCAACTGCTGGCTGCCAGCGATTTGTTCGTCCTGCCTACGCTGCTGGACGCCCTGCCCACCGTTCTGATTGAAGCGATGGCTGCTGGCAAGCCGATTGTAGCCAGCCGGGTGGGCGGCATACCGGAAATTGTCAGCGACGGCCGTAACGGATTGCTCATTCCTCCCGCCCAACCGGACAAATTGGCCCGCGCCTGTATCCAACTGTTGCAAGATCGGGAACTATCTCAGGCGATGGGGCGTACCGGCCGGGAAATGGCCGGACAGATGTTTGACATTCGCCGCCAGGCCCAACGATTGGGCGAAATATATCTGGAGTCACTGGCATGAGATTGTTTGTGGTAGAACCGTTAGCCGTCGGGGGCATGATCCATTACGCCTATCAGCTTTGCACGGCGCTGGCTGAGGCGGGCGTAGATGTGACGCTGGTAACAGCCGGTAATTATGAGATGGATGACTGGCCGCATAATTTTACCGTGGAGAAACGAATTCATTGGTGGACGCTGCACGACGCCGCTTCTTCCCGGCCGCCACAGAACCGGCTGGAGCGGGCGTGGCGGAAAATCCGCTGGTCGGCGCGGCGCGCGGCGCGCGGCGTGCGTCTGCTGGGGGAATGGCTGCGGCTGACCCGCTACCTGCTGCAGGAACGGCCGGACGCGGTGCAATTTGGCAAGATCAACTTTCCCTTTGAAGCCTTTTTTCTGGCCTGGCTGCGCTTTCGCGGCCTTTGCCTGACGCAAATTTGCCACGAGTTTGAACTGCGGGAACGGGGCAGCGCGCCGGCCGCATATCTGGCCAACCGGTTGTATACGGCCGTCTACGCCCAGTTTTCGCTCATCTTTTTACACGGCGAGAGTAACCGCCGCCGCTTCCTGCAACTGTTTCCCCAACCGGAAGGAAAAACGGCCGTCATCCCGCACGGCAATGAGCGCATCTTTGCCGAACAGCACGGCGGGGAAGCGGTCAGGGAAAAGCTGCGGCGGCAGTACCGGTTGGCAGACGGCGAACCGGTCATCCTCTTTTTTGGTAATCTGACGCCCAGCAAGGGATTGCCGGAATTGTTACGCGCCTTTGCCCGGGCGCGCTGCCAGGCGCCGGCCAGGCTGATTGTGGCCGGGTATCCTACCAAATATATCAACCTGCCAATTTTGCGGGAAACGGCCGTAAATCTGGGCATTGCCGATTCAGTGGTTTTTGACGCCCGCTACATTCCCATTGCGGAAGTCGGCCCCTTGATGGAGCTGGCAACGGTGGTGGCTTATCCTTATCTTAGCAGCACGCAGAGCGGCTCGCTGCAAGTGGCGTACAGTTTTGGCCGGCCGGTGGTAGCTACGGCCGTTGGCGGGCTGCCGGACGTGGTGGAAGACGGCCGCAGCGGTTTCCTCGTCCCGCCGGCCAACCCGGAAGCGTTGGGCGAGGCGCTGGGGAAAATTATCAGCAGCCCGGCCCTGGCTCAGGAGATGGGCGCTTACGCCCGCCACCTTTCCCAAACCCGTTTTGCCTGGGGGCCGATTGGCGCCCAAATCATAGCGATTTACCAACAAAACGTATGAATCTAACATTGTTACGGGACGAAGCGCAATTCCTGGCCCTGGCCCCTGAATGGAATGAATTGCTGCAAGAGAGCGCGGCCAACAACATCTTTCTCACCTGGGAGTGGCTGTCAGCCTGGCTGCGCTGGTTTGGCGCAGAGTACCAACCCTGGGTGGTGACAGCGCGGCAGGCGGACGGCCGTTTGTTGGGCGTCGCCCCGTTGGCTGTGCGGCGGCGGGTGCAGTCCGGCCTGCTGCCGTACCGGGAACTTGTCTTTTTGGGCAGTAATCAGGCCGCGCCCGATCACCTGGATTTTATTGCGCGCCGGGAGACGGCAGACATGGTGGCCCCGGCTCTGGCGCAATACGTCTGGGATAACCGGGATCAATGGGACGTGTTGTCTTTGGAGAGCATGATGCCGCAGGGAACGGCCGTGACGCAACTGCGCCAATACGTCCCTGCCCGCTGGCAGCAAAGCCGCGAGATAGTCTGCCCCTATACTCCCCTCCCCTCCAGTTGGAACGACTTCCGGCAGCAGTTGGGTAAAAATATGCGTTACAACATTAACCGGTATGACCGCAAGTTGGCTGAAGCGGGAGACGTGTGTTACACACAACTCACCGATCCGGCCGAACTACCTGACGCCCTGGCCTCGCTGCGCCGCCTGCACCTGATTGCCCGCCGGGGGGAAGAAGCTGCGGCCGCTTTCTGGCACAGCCGTATGACTTCGTTCCAGCAAGAGATAGCCGCCCGATTTCTGGCGAACGGCTGGCTGCGCTTTTACCGGCTGCAAATAGACGGCCGTGACATCGGCCTGACCTACAATTTTTATTACGCTAACAAGCTGTCTTACTACATGACCGGCTACGACGAGGTTTGGCGCCGCTATGGGCCGGGGCGGCAAATTATGGCTTACACCATCCGCCGCGCCATTGGGGAAGGCGCCCGCGAGCTTGATTTTTTACGGGGAGAGGAGGCGTACAAATTTAGCTGGGCGGCCCAATCCCGCCTCACGCTGCACCTGAAAATTGCCGCCAGCAGTCGCGGGCGGCTGCTTATGCAAGCGCGGCGATTCAAAGCAGGCTGGCAGGCTACCCCGGCAGCCCCGTCAACCGCGTAAATCCCATTACTTTGGCGGCAAAGCGGGGCAAATCGTCCCGGTGGCTGATGAGGATGCGGCGCAGGGCAAACGGGGTACGGCGGGCTTCGGCCGGCCGGGTGGGGCCGGGCAGCAAGGTAAAAGCCGCGTTGAACCCGGCCCGCTGCAATATCTCTTGCAAAGCGGGGTTGAAATCGGCAGCCTGCCCGTTGGGATAGGCAAAGGCGGTTACGGGTTGTCCGGTTTCATTGACGATACGGGCCTGGCTGCCCCTGATTTCTTTTTCGGCTTCTTCCAGGGAAATGCGCGTGAGAATGGGGTGGTTTTGGGTGTGCGCCCCAAAGGTAATGCCGGCGGCGGCCATGCGCCGCACTTGATCCCAGCTTAGACACAGGCGGGCAAAGGCGTCAGCCGGGATGGCTACGTCGAGGCTGTCAGGGAGCTGCTGTACGGCCGTTTCCTTTGCCGCGTTGGGCAGCCATTTGAGGCTTTCCAGCCATTGGTACATCACCCGGCTGCGCGTTTTTTCATCAGCCCATTGCTGCGGGCCGGCCAGGGGAAGAACGGCCGTGTCCTTTTGGGTGTGGTAAAAGCAGTAAGCCGCTAAATCCCAAAAGAAAGGTTTTTTTTGCCCGATATAGTTCGTCGCCAGAAAGATGACCGCCGGAAAACCGTGTTGTTGCAAGACGGGAAAGGCGTGTTCCAGATTATCGCGGTAACCATCGTCAAAGGTAATGAGAAGGGGATGGAGCGGTAACGGCCGTTGCCCTGCCAGCCAGTTCTGCGCGTCGGCCAGCGAGACTACATTAAAGTGACGGGCCACAAAGTCCATCTGCGCCGCAAAATGCACGGGTGTGGCGCTAACGTTGGGCGCGAATGTATCAAATCCTGCCTGAACAGGGTCTGTTACCCGGTGGTAGGCCAAAACCGTCAGGGCCTGCGCCCCCCAAATACGGCGTAGTGGCGGGAACAGCCTGGCCCGAAAAGCCGCGCTTAAAAGAGAATGGCGTAATGACATGTCGCTAACGATAGCAGAAGACAAGCCGCCTGAAAGCAGACGGCTTGTCTTCATCTCGAAAGGGAACGGCCGTTGCCGGAGGAATCGCCCTAATAAGCGCCGCGTCCTCGAAAAACACTGCCAAACGTTTGGCCTAAAATCTGCAAATCCAGCAGAAAACTTTGCCGCTCAATGTATTCAATGTCCAGTTCTACCCGTTCGTCAAAATTCAGGTCGCTGCGGCCGGAAACCTGCCACAAGCCGGTAATTCCCGGCGTGGCTGCCAGGCGAGCCATTTGCCACAGTTCATACGTTTCTGCCTTGAATGAGGTAGGGCGCGGCCCGACCAGGCTCATGTTGCCCAACAAGACGTTGAAAAACTGCGGCAATTCATCCAGACTGGTACGCCGTAAAAACCGGCCTATTCTGGTAATACGCGGATCATTCTTTATCTTGAAATCAGGATATTCCAGTTCGTTGAGGTGCATTAACCGGGCTTTCATCTCCTCGGCGTTGGGCGCCATGGTGCGGAATTTGTACATGGGGAAGCGACGGCCGTGCAACCCGGTGCGCATTTGGATGAAAAACGGATTATGCTTGTCTTCCAACCAGATTATTAGAGCAATCGTGCCCATGACCAGCAATAATATGGGAGACAAAGCCAGAATCACTATCAAATCAAACACTCTTTTGCTGATAAAGTAGACGTGTCTGGAAGATGCCGGTTTGGCGCCAACTTGTCTGTACGTCGGGATGAGTTGTGAAATGGAATAAGCTTCGTTGTTAACCGATTCTATATGACTCATTTTCGATGCCTGCTGTAGAGATAGGAGTCACTTTCCGTTCGTTGAAGCGAGCAACCCAGCACCCAGATATGACACTTCCGGGTTACATGAACCGCCCGCCACGCTGAAGAATAGGACTAAGCTATTTGAATAGGTTGTAGAGAGAACGTTGACACTAGAGGGAAGAGCGAATTGGGAGAAATTGCTGGTTTATGTGGGGCACAGGCGAGAAATTGAAGCGAAAAAAAGAAATAAGAGCGTACACACTGTGGATTCGCCTGTGAGGGTGTAGATATGCGTTCCTTATCGTCTTCGCCATTCTAATGCGCAAGTGTCATGTATCATGTTTGATTTTTAGAAGTTATGTCATACAAGCCTCCAGCTAAATTTAAATAACGATTGCCTTTACACAAAACAAAAAGTTACAAACAGCCTTGCTATCATCTTACAACGTGACGCAGTTTGGTTAAATGGTACTTTTCTGGGATATGGCTGGCGTTACTTTGTGGACAAATTAGTCACTTTATTCCTTTGCCAGTAACTTGCAGTCATTATGCGCCGCTCGGTTACGGTAATCATATACCGTCTGGCTGTTGCGGCCTTGACAATGGAAGCACTTCAGGTAATCACCAAAATAACAAGCAGTTGACAAAAAAAAGGCCTACTGTATACTTTATATGTCTCACTTTCTTGACGCGACGATGAAAAAGCGAGGTACATTATTTCCTCCTATTTTGCGCTTAGTTATTGAAGCTGGATTGGCGTAAACAAAGGTCTGGATGTGTGTCTCCTTCAAAGATAGCCCGCAGATTTCACGGATAGCGTAGATTAAATCTGTGAATTGGCCCAATCTGCGGATTTTCGTTCATGGTGGCGGACGATAACTCATAAAGTCTCTTATGTAACCTTATGGATACCGATGACATCTCTGCCCTGACAGGATGTAAGAGGAGATTGCCTATGGTGTGTCAGTACAAATATTCCCATTACGGCTAATTTTATCTTCATGTCTGCACTTTTTGGAGGAGGTACGTATGAACAACCAGTACAAATATTTGTTAGCGGAAAGGGACATCCCTGAAGCCTGGTACAACATCAATCCAGATATGCCGATCAATCCGGACGAAACGGCCTGGAATGCCGTATTGCACCCAGGTACCAAAGAGCCGGTGACGCCGGAATTCCTTTCGGTGCTTTTCCCCATGCGGTTTATCGGCGAAGCAATGAGCCTTGATCGCTGGATCGAGGTGCCGGAACCTGTGCGCGACGTGTACAAGTTGTGGCGACCCACGCCGCTTTTTCGGGCCAGGCGTCTGGAAAAGGCGCTCGATACGCCAGCGCACATCTACTATAAATATGAAGGGGTTTCACCGGTTGGCTCGCACAAGCCGAATACGGCCGTTGCCCAGGCCTTCTACGCTAAAGAAGAAGGCGTTGTCGGTTTCACCACGGAAACCGGCGCCGGCCAATGGGGATCGGCCATGTCTATGGCCTGCAACTTCTTTGACCTGGAATGTCACGTTTACATGGTGAAGGTTTCTTACCAGCAAAAACCATACCGGCGCATTATGATGGAAAATTATGGGGCCGACGTAACGCCCAGCCCATCGAATAAGACGGAATACGGCCGTAACTTCCTGGCCCAATACCCCGACAGCCCCGGCTCATTAGGCATTGCCATTTCCGAGGCGGTGGAAGCGGCCGCTACCTCTCAAGGCAAATATAAATATGCACTTGGCTCCGTCTTAGGCCCCGTTCTCACCCATCAATCTGTTATCGGGCTGGAAGCCCTGAAGCAGATGGAAATGGCCGGTGAATACCCTGACGTCGTCATCGGCTGCGTGGGCGGCGGCAGCAACTTTGCCGGGCTGGCCTTCCCCTTCTTGCACCAAAATTTCACCAACGGCAAAAATACCCGTATCGTTGCCGTTGAGCCGACTGCTTGCCCAACTTTAACCAAAGGGGAATATACCTTTGATTATGGCGACACGGCGCAAATGGCCCCTGTCGTGAAGATGCACACCCTGGGGCATGATTTCGTACCGGCCGGCATTCACGCCGGCGGCCTGCGCTATCATGGCATGGCCCCGCACGTTTCCGCTTTGGTAGATAATGGCGATATTGAAGCCATTGCCATTGATCAACTGGAAACATTTGAAGGTGCGGCTATCTTTTCTCGCGCTGAGGGGATTGTACCCGCACCTGAATCGTCCCACGCTATACGCGCCGCCATTGACGAAGCCATAAAATGCAAAGAGGAGGGCGTCAGCCGCGTCATCGTTTTCAACCTGTCCGGGCACGGCCTTTTTGATCTGGCTGCCTATGACGATTACATGCAGGGCAAATTGAAACAATACGCCTATCCAGAAGAGAAAATCAAAGAAGCCATGGTGCATCTGCCCGAAGTTAACCTGTAACCGATTATCGATCACCGACCACCGTTACTATGTCTACTAAAATCCTGCTGGGAAACGAAGCCATCGCCTTGGGGTTGGTGGAACAAGGTTGCCGGGTGGTGACTGCCTATCCGGGAACACCCAGTTCGGAAATTCTGGCCGGCGTGGTGAAGCACAAAAAGCGGCTGGCTCGCCAGATATATACTGAATGGTCCACCAACGA
>JALUPA010000423.1 GCA_027054335.1 Ardenticatenaceae bacterium | reverse complement strand
TCCGCATTGGGGGTAATGACATCTTTGAAGGTGTGATCCAGTGTGACCGCCTCCCCATACGGCCCTGAATTGGCCGGGCCGCGATAGGCCGGCGAGGCGGGCTGCAGGAAAGTTGCATAGGCAAAGCGATACCCCATCAACATAGGGAATGCGTAAATGTACGCCTCTTCTGTAATTTGTTTGATTTTTTCTACGGTAAGTTCCGTCATAATTTTCTCCTGTTGTAGGGCGATTTTGTAAATCGCCCTACAAAATATCAAGTTGGTTTAATGCCCCTTCCTTATGCCTTGCGTATTGGGGGCGGAGCATACAGCAGGTCCAAGGCATTCGGTTCAGGCCAATAGAGACGCGCTTGTAACGAGAATGGGCCATCGGGCGCCGGCAGCCAGTTGGATTCGGCGTCTGCGCTGGGCGATTCATGTTGCATGAAGATGGTCAGAGAACCATCATCGCCGTATTTTAATCCTTTGGTAGCCGAACTGATGACGTACCGGTTGATGGGGTTTTCAATGAAGTGCTGTTCGGGCAGTTTGTACATGGACAATGACCAAAAGGCTTTGACTGGAGGCAGTTGATCCGCTTCAAAGTGCAGTACATAATTGTGTTTTGAGGCGTCCAGGGCCTCGCCATCCGCATCCTGCGAGGATTCAGGGTAAAAGGCTTCGTCGAGCGTGTTGCCCCACAAGCCAAAATAAGCCGCCGCCGCGCGGGTTAGATATTTCCCCTGCATAATCTCACGGCTGCCAAACGCGCCCGAAATCAGCATCCAGCCGTTCTTTTTTGTCCCCAGCATTTTCATTTTTGCTTCAATCTTCTGCAAGGCGCTGGCAACGCCCGCTTCAATGGCGGCCAATGTGTCCGGCTCAATCTTTTCCGGGTCAAATGCCTGATCAGGCACAATCCCGATTTTTGCGAACCGCGCCAGGTATCTTCTCAATAAATAGGGGAGACAGAGTTAACCGAACTCCCCTGTTGGTAAAGGATGAAAAGCTGGCGATTGTTGTTGGATGAGATCAGCTAAACCGGGCAAAGCATATGTACCTGCTATCCG
>JALUPA010000422.1 GCA_027054335.1 Ardenticatenaceae bacterium | reverse complement strand
GGTTTGGGCAGGCGCGGGCGGCGCAGGCGTTTCAGATGGAGGCGGGGCAGTTTACCAGCGGCGCCTTGCGCGGTTTGGGAAACGGCCCGCCACCCTTCACCCCAGGTGGGAATGGCGGCCGGTGCGCCGCTGAAATAGGCTTGCGCCCGCTTGCCAATCGTCCAGGTCATCACGCTGTTGGTGGCAGCCGAGGCGGCGATGCCCACAACGGGCAGCGCTTTGGTGACGTATTTGGAGGTGATGCGGGCAGTGATTTTGCGGGAGATACGGCCGCCGGCTTTTTGGGCTACGGCCGTCGTCCCCGCACTCAATCCCGTTACCAGCAGCACAATGCGCCGCTTTTCCTCCGGCGTCAGTTCGTGCCCGTACACCGTGGCAATTTCCAGCACCAGTTCCGCCTGCGCCTTGAACGTCATGCTGAAGTCGGCGGCCATGCCTACCGTCAAAGCTGTCAGCGTGCCAATTCCCGGTATGAGCATGGTTCCCGATGTGGTGGCGCCGATGACGGCCGTTTGCTTCACCTTGTCCAGAATCAGCCGGTTGACCCATTCTTCTGGCGTCCCGTCCGGCAGGGCGGCTTGCACCTCGGCCACTCTGGCGGCCGCCGCCTGCTCATCCGTCTCGTCAATCGCCTGCGCCAGCCGATCCATAATCAGATTCGCCAACTGCGCGCCGCCGGTTTGTTCGTTGTTGGAAATGGTAATTTCGGTCATGTTTTGCCTGCCATTTATGAAACAATCGTTACATTACGCCAATTTAATGAAACTTTGGCTCTTTGGGAACTCCGGGGGTTGACAAGCTCGTGATGCGTGATGCGTAATACGTGTCCAGAGAAAATCACGCATCACGTATCACGCATCACGCCTCAACCCCATGAAATCCTGAAGACCCGAAACTTTTTCGCCAAAAACTTTCATTAGCTATACGTATCTTCTCAATAAATCGCGGTAGACAAAATTCAAATGAAACTCTATCGCAATGTTGAGGAAAATCTAACAAACGGCGACTATCCTCAGTAACACAAATCCATCTTTTAAAAACAGAGAGTAAA
>JALUPA010000421.1 GCA_027054335.1 Ardenticatenaceae bacterium | reverse complement strand
CCCCCAATGCTGCCGGAACCGACGTATCCATATCTACGGCCGTTACCCGGCGAACCCAACCAGGACTGGTTTATTGGCAACTACGTGGACGTGGATCGCCGCCCCGATTCTTTTGCCGACTACCGGGGCGGTTTTATGACCTACGACCAGCACACCGGCCTGGATTTTATTCTGGCGGACGTGGATCAGGCGGAAGCGGGCGTCTCCGTGCTGGCTGTCAGAGACGGCACGGTGCTGGAGACGCGGGACGGACAAAATGACCGGGAATACAGTCAGGATGGCGGCCAGTTGAGCAATTTTGTGAAGGTGCAGCATGAGGATGGGAGTACGGCCGTTTACAAACACCTCAAAGCATACAGCATCCTCGTCACCCCCGGCCAGCAAATACAGGCAGGCGATCCGCTGGCCCAGGTAGGCAGTTCCGGCCTCTCCAGTCACCCCCACCTGCACCTGGCAGTGCGCGACGCCGGCGGGCAGCTCGTAGATTTGCTGGCGGAGG
The DNA here is from genome assembly GCA_027054335.1 of Ardenticatenaceae bacterium. GTDB lineage: Bacteria > Chloroflexota > Anaerolineae > Promineifilales > Promineifilaceae > JAJRTP01. The sequence goes on along the minus strand of JALUPA010000421.1, from coordinate 11,033 downwards.
GGTTGATTGATTTAGCAGAGGCTTATCCGACACGGCCGTATCTCTTCGACGCCGGTATCAGCGGCAGCCGCGATCCCCGTATCTTCAGCAACTACTTCCGCTACACACCGGCTCATCGCGCCAGTATTTCCCCAAGCGAAACCCTGTACGTCTGGTATAAACTGATCAACCTGGGGCGGGGCGACGCCGTTTACGCCACTCTCATTCACCCGGACGGCCGTCAGACCCCCCTATTTACGCTTCAAGCTCAGGACAACCGGAATTTTGATTCCTACTATGTCTATGCGAATGACCTTTCTCCCGGCTACCATCGCGTCCTCATCACCCTCAACGATCAAACAACACCAATCAAAGACCTGCCTTTTGTTGTGGAAAATTAAAATTGCGTAGGCGGGGTCACAAACGTTTTTCTCCTGACCCGTTGATCTTAACATATCTCAAAGCCGTATCGCCCACCCACAAATCATTCCGCCCGCCACCGACCTGGAAAAGGCCATCCAAATGCTCAACGAGGCGGCCATCCCCGACAGCCACCCGTTGGCTTGCGGCGTTCTGGGGCGCAGCGGTACGCCCGTGGCTAGCGCCACCATGACCCGCTCCAACCTGCTGCTGGTTTTGGGGGCCAGCTTCAGCAACCACACCAGCATTACCACCAAACGCGCCGTCATCCAGCAAGTCACCCCCCAATCTCACCCGGAACGCCGCGACTACGTGGCCCGGCTGTGGGCGTGCTGGCGGGCAGACAAGGCAAAACGGGCCAGCCGTGTGTAGCAGTAGCCGGAGATGGCGGTTTTGGGCAGTATATGGCGGAATTTACAACGGCCGTAAAATACCACATGCTTGTTACCCTCATCCTGCTCAACAACAACGAACTAGCCAAAATCAGCCGGGAACAGCACGGCGGTAATAGCGAGCTTTGGCTTACGATGGGCCGGCCATTGTGGAAATCATCAACTCAGCCGGACAATTGTAGGGGCGATTTGCCAAATCGCCCTACATATTAAAAGGGAATTCGAAGCAATAGGGCCAAGAATAGGGGAGAAAAAGTGTGTGCAAGGGGGTTGACAAGGCAAATGGCTGTCAAACCCACGCAACAAACGAAGCAAAAAGAGCCAAACGAGCGCCAAAAAGGAAGCCGGAAAGGTCAAACAAGCCAAATCAGGGGCAAAACGGACGCCAATAGCGCCGCCTCAGAGAGAAAGGGGGGTTGACCAGGCCGCGGCAGGCAGGGGAAACTAAACCGCGCCCTGCGCGGTCAAAACAAGCAATGCAGTTCAGTCGGCATCAACGATTAAGGCGGCATCTCCACCAGATTCGCCTCCCGAATCAATCGGGCCAGTGTGGTGAGATTGACCCAGACATCAGCCAGCATAACGGCAGCGCGGCCACGCGGTTGGCCGTAAACAGACAAGCGTTTCATCCCCCACTGCTCCAAAACAGCGTTGCGTCCCTCAGAAGCATTGCGCGGACGATGATACAGTTCCTTCCAGGCCGGAGAGCCAAAGCGCACATCCCGTACCAGACGCATAGAACCGTCGGCAAAACGCTCGCCGACATTGAGGATGAGACCCCGCTGGCTGCCGGCGGATAAATAGGGACAATCAATAGGGGGCTGCGGAACAGTCTCCAGGTCAATAACAGGCGCGGCTGCCTGAGTGCAAACGCGGTGGCAGAAATACTTACGTCGCTGGCGGACGGCGTCGTACCCATTGGAGAGCAGGCGATAGCCAAAAGGACAAAGGGGGCGGCCTTTGTCATCATAGCCCCGGTCAATCCAGTTGAGCGGGTCTTTATCCGTCTGGTGAGCGCGTAAGTCAATGACGCGCCGGGCGTGCAGGTCACGATAAACAGCGCTCAGAACCGAGTCCACGCCAAAAGCGGCGTCGCCGGAAACAGCGTCTACATTTAAGGAAGGGTACAAATCAGACAACTGCTTATAATAGGCGACCACGGGGGGCGCTTCCGGCGCGTTGGCGGGGCGGAAATCATCGGCCAGGACCAGGCTGAAGCGGCGTTGGGGGTCAACCAGCAGCAGGGGAAGAGAGCGATAGCCGTAGACGGCGCGACCGCGTCTCTTCTTCTGTTTGTTCGGGTCGGTGGGTTTGTTGGGACTGGCAGCGGGCTGGTTGCGCCCCGAATAAACGACAAAACGGGCGGCGGCGTCACGAGGGGTGGCAAAACGACAGGCAGCAGCGCAAGCGAGGGTGTGGCAATCACAGCCTTGCTTCCCTTTGTCCTGAGCGGGGCAAGGACGGGGTTTGTCCGTTGTTGTCGGCTGATAACAACTGGCGGCAACATGGGCGCAGCGCAAACGAGAGGCGGCCTCATGGAGCATCCCATCAGGACATATTTGCGCTGCCTCCCAAGCCTGCGGGGAAAGGAGGCCCGCCTCCCGTATCAGCAGCACCGATTGAGCGATGAGTTCATTGAGACGTTGACGGGCCATCATCTCACCCGTTGCCTCATCCACCACAACAGCGTTATCATCGTCGGGCGAGTTTTGTGCCAGCGTCGTCAGGAAATAGCGCATGCCGCCCTCGGTGGGATAAACGCCGTTCTCAAAACCAAAGATGACGGTCAGGTCGGCGTAACGAGGGTCGCGCAAGTTCTTGAGCGTTTGGGCGCGATTCCATTTATTGGTCAATTGCCAGCCGCACAGCAGAAACATGGAGACGGGGTCAAAGGGAATCTGTCCGCGGGCAGTCTGCCAGCCTAACTGTTGGGCCAGGACGGGACGCAAACCGCTGAAATCTATCAGATGGAGGGCTATCTCAAACGAGGGCAGATAGTCCCACACGGTAGGGTCGGTCAGTTTCTCATAGCCGCGATACCGATAGTGGGAGCGATAGCGCTTTTTGGGCGAAGGGGGCGCTGCGGGCGGCGTCGGCCAGGGGAGCGGCAGCCGGACTTGCAGATTGGCAAGACGACATGGGTTGACCAAGTCGGCGTCTTGGGCGCGCGTTTGTACAGGGGTGAGTGTTATCATCGTCGCCCGCCTCGCTTTTGCCGCCAAAGAGCCGTCGCCGCCGCGGCCGCCTCATACTCGGCGGCGGTATGTTTGCCCAACCAGGTACGCAATTGGTAACTGAGCGCCGGCTGCCGCAGACGCCGCAACGCTTCTTGGTGCAATTGATGCGCTCTTTGTCGGCTGACCCCCAACTGTTCTCCGATTTGGCGGAAGGTGGCCGGGGGATGCCCCGTCCAGCCGTAACGGGCCGCCAGAACGAGCTGCAAACGAGCCGGCAACTGGCACACCGCCTGACGCGTGGCGGCGACCAGCACTTTTCGTTCCCATCGCTTATCCGGTTCTTGCACCGCGTCGGGTAGGATGCCTGGTAGGGGAACGACTACTTCGACTGCGCTCAGTACAAGCATTTCCCCTTCTCGTTTCTCCCACTTTTTGACAGCCGCCCAGACTGAGCGCATAATGGCTGTCCAGGCGTAAGTGGCAAAAGTTGTCCCTCGTTCGGGGTCATATCCCATGATGGCACGCCACAACCCGGTTCGTCCGGCTTGCAGCGCCTCATCGTAGGGTAATTCTCCCAGAACTTGCTGACGCACGACGGCGTGTACAAGTCCGTTATGTTGGCGCATCAGCAAGTTGACGCTTTGGCGGCAACCTGCTTGCGCTTGTGACCACAGGGCCGTCTCAAATGGCGCTTTGAGACGGCTTTCTTCTAATGAAATATGTTGCATAAGACACCTCCATTGTGTGGGTATGCCTTATGTTATTTTCAAATATGGGGTTTGGGGAAAGGAAATTGCTCGGTTGGGGTTGATTTGCTCTTTTTCTTTTGCTTCGAATCCCCTAAAAATTTTGCCATTGATATTTTATGACAGCCCTACTATAATGTAAAAACAAGTTGTCTTTGCGTATCCACGGGAGAAGGATACCAACCCTTTAAATAATTTTGTAATTTGTGTCGCTATCCTGAAAGGCTTTGCCGGGCGTAGTTTGTTTTCGTCATTCTGCTGTTCCTGGCAGAGACAAGCATCGTTAAATACACAAATATGGTTATTCGCTCTCTCCCTCAGCTAAACTCTTTGTTTACCAGGCCGGATGTTCAACGCTGTTTTGCGTTGGCGTCCGGCTTTTTTTGTCTTGATTGGCGCCATTTCTATTTCCCACGAGGAGGAAAAACAGCATGATTAAGAAACGTTTTGTACTATTTTTGGTTTTACTGCTGACGGTTACGGCCGTTTTCAGCGCCGGTCCAGCCGCATTTGCCCAGACCGGTTCAGACTTGGTCATTACGGGCGTGATTGACGGCCCGTTAAGCGGCGGCGTCCCTAAAGCCATAGAACTCTACGTGCTGAATGACATTGCCGACCTGAGCGCTTACGGCCTCGGTTCCGCCAATAACGGCGGCGGCAGTGACGGTCAAGAGTTCACCTTCCCGGCCGATTCGGCTACGACCGGCAGCTACATCTACGTAGCGTCGGAAACCACAGGCTTTACCAATTTCTTCGGGTTTGCCCCCGACTATACCAGCAGCGCCGCCAGCATCAATGGCGACGACGCCATCGAACTATTCCAATCCGGGGCTGTCGTTGACGTGTTCGGCGACATTAACACCGATGGAACCGGCCAGCCCTGGGAGTATATGGACGGCTGGGCCTACCGGGTTGATGGCACAGGGCCGGATGGCTCCACTTTTGTGTTAACCAACTGGACATTCAGCGGGCCAAATGCTTTGGACGGAGAAACGAGCAATGCCACAGCTACAACGCCCTTCCCCATTGGCACGTACACGGCTGGCTCTACGGCCGTAACTCCCGTCATCAACGAATTTGTCTTCAACCACACCGGCACGGACACCAACGAATTTGTCGAAGTCAAAGGCGAAGCCGATACTGACTACGCCAGCCTGACAATTCTGGAAATCGAAGGGGACAGCAGCGGTGCAGGAACCATTGACGGCGTATTCCCCGTCGGCACAACCAACGCAGACGGTTACTGGACAACCGGTTTTCTGAACAACCAGATTGAAAACGGCACCGTCACCCTGCTGCTGGTAGAAGGCTTCTCCGGCGCGGCCGGCGACGACCTGGATACAGACAATGACGGCACGTTGGACAGCACTCCCTGGACGAGCATTGTAGATGACGTAGCCGTTACCGATGGCGGCGGCAGCGACCAGACCTACGCCGCTGTTACGCTGGCCGGCGGGTTTGACGGTGTTCCCTACACCCCCGGCGGCGCGTCCCGCATCCCTGATGGCGTAGATACGGACACAGCAGCCGACTGGATGCGTAACGACTACCATGGTGCAGGACTACCCGGCTTCTCTGGCACACCAGAAGAAGGTGAGGCATTCAATACGCCCGACGCCATGAATGAAGCAGTTCCCCCGCCGCCGCCCGGCGGCTTTTGCGGCGACCCGGCCACCCTCATCAGCGCGGTGCAGGGCAACGGCTTCTCCAGCCCGGAAGTAGGTAACACCGTCATTATCGAGGGCGTTGTCGTGGGCGACTTCCAGAATAACGGGATGCCCGACAACGGCGATTTGAGAGGTTTCTTCGTTCAGGAAGAAGACGCAGACGCAGATGGCGACCCGGCTACTTCTGAAGGTATCTTCGTCTATGATTCCGGCGGAGCCGTTGACGTGGCTAATGGCAACGTGGTGCGAGTGCAAGGCGACGTTTCCGAATATTACGGGATGACGCAAATCAGCGCTTCCACCGTCACGGTGTGTGATGGCACAGCTACGGCAACGCCGGCCGCAGTGACGCTACCGGTTGCCGGTAATGCCGATCTGGAGTCAGTTGAAGGGATGGGTGTCGTTTTCCCACAGGAATTGGTAATTGCCGAGTATTACAACTTTGATCGTTACGGCGAAATTGTTCTGGCCGCACCGGATGGCGTAACAAACCGCCCCTTCCAACCCACGGCCGTCTTTGAACCCGGTTCGCCGGAAGCAGCCGCCTTACAGGACTTGAACGACCGTAGCCGGATTACATTGGATGACGGCCGTACCAGCCAAAATCCAGACCCGGCTCTGCATCCTAACGGGGGCATCTTCGACCTGACTAACACCTTCCGCGGCGGCGACATTGTGGAAGATGTGACCGGCGTCCTCAATTACAGTTTTGGCTCGTATAAGATTCAACCGACAGAGGGGGCCGATTACACGCCGGTCAACCCACGTACTGCCCAGCCGGACGATGTGGGCGGCAGCTTGCAAGTAGCGACGTTTAACGTACTAAACTACTTCACCACGCTGGACGACAGCGGCCCCATCTGCGGGCCATCCGGCAACCTGGGCTGCCGCGGCGCAGACAATGCGGAAGAGTTCACCCGCCAGCGGACAAAAATCATCGCCGCCATCTCGGCCATTGACGCGGACGTGGTGGGTCTGATGGAAATCGAAAATAACGACGCGGCTATTCAAGACCTGGTCGCCGGCCTGAATGACGCTATGGGCGCCGGCACATATGCTTACATTGATACGGGCGCTATCGGCACGGACGCCATCAAGGTAGCCTTCATCTACAAACCGGCTTCCGTAACGCCATTGGGCAGCTACGCCGTATTGGATGATCCGTCGTTCACCGACCCCAATAACCTGGGCAGTCCGAAGAACCGCCCGGCGCTGGCTCAGACCTTCCTGGAAAACAGTAGCGGCGGTGTGTTTACGGCCGTGGTCAACCACCTGAAATCCAAAGGCTCAAGCTGCGGTGCAGGCGACGACGACGCCGAACAAGGCAACTGTAACCTGACCCGCACGCTGGCCGCCCAGGCGCTGGTTGACTGGCTGGCAACCGATCCCACCAACAGCAACGACTTCGACTTCCTGATCATCGGCGACCTGAACTCCTATGACAAGGAAGACCCGATTGATGCTTTCGCCGCCGGCGCGGACGATATAGCGGGCACAGGAGATGATTTCACCGACCTGCTGCAACAGTTTGTGGGCGAATATGCCTACACTTACGTCTTCAGCGGCCAGTTTGGCTACCTGGATTACGGGATGGCAAATCAGGCATTGCTCAATCAGGTAACGGGAGCAACGGTCTGGCACATCAATGCGGACGAACCGGACATCCTGGACTACGACACAACCTACAAGAAAGCTGCCCAGGACGCGCTCTACGAGCCAAATGCGTACCGTTCGTCCGACCACGATCCGGTCATTGTCGGGCTGGAACTGTCTCCCTATGCCCTGAATGCAGATGGTTGTTATGTCGTTGCCCTGGAAGGCAGCCCCTATACTGGCCCGGCTACTGAGGTAACTACTCACCACAGAGTTTTTAACGGAAAATGGTGGCTGAAGCAAGAGGGGTTGCCCAGAACGTCTTGCCTGGAAATTCACGGGACTGACGGCAGAGATCTCCTTTTGGGCAGCAGGGGCGATGACACGCTCTTTGGTTACAACGGCCGTGACTTTCTTGTGGGCCGTGCGGGTGATGATACCTTCACTGGCGGCAACGGCCGTGATCGCTTCATTGGTAACAGAGGCTACGACACCGTTCTAGACTACGAACCAGGCGTTGACCGATGTTCCAGTATTGAAAATGGCTGCGATTAATAAAGTGACAGTCACCTCTCAGGTGACTGTCACTTAAGCGATTTTCTTGTTGAGGCTTCACCTTTTCCAGAGGTGGAGCCTCTTTTTCTTTTGTGGCAGGAAAGAATGTGCTATGATAATTAGCCAAACCTACATTTTTGAAGGAGAATTTCCCCATGAGTTCACTTAAAGATTTCACCCTGGATTTAGCAGATTTACAATTTGTTCACGAAGGGCTGTCCCGCCCGGAAAGCATTTTGGCGGAAAAGGACGGCACACTGTGGGCATCCGACAATCGTGGCGGCGTCACCCGCATTGACCCGGACGGAACCAGGCAAACTATCGGCTCCATCGGCGGCGATCCCAACGGGCTGGCAATGGATACGGCCGGCAACATTTACATTGCCAACATCGAAGACGGCAAAATTTACAAAATGGATCGGGCAGGCAACGCGGAAGTGATTCTAAGCGAGATTGACGGGCAGCCTTTAGGCGCGGCCAATTACGTATTTATCGACAGCCAGGATCGCCTCTGGATTTCCGTTTCCACCCGCGCCCTGCCCTGGTTTGTCTCCGTCGCCGCCGGGCTGGAAGACGGCTACATCATTCTGCTGGATGAAAACGGGCCGCGCATTGTGGCGGACGGCATCCGCTTTACCAATGAAATTCGCCTAGATGCAGATGAGAAGTATCTGTATGCGGCAGAAACAATGGGTCGGCGCATTTTGCGCTACGCGGTACAGCCGGACGGCTCGTTGGGTGAGGCGGAGGTGTTTGGCCCGGATAATTTAGGTGAAGGCGGCTACCCGGATGGCTTTACCTTTGACGCGGAGGGCAATATTTGGGTGACGCTGATCATTCGCAATGGTGTGGGCATCATCACGCCGGACGGGGATTATCATACAGTATTTGAGGATGTGAATGAACCAGCGCTGGCTACGGCCGTTGACCTGATTAACCAGAAAGCCCTCACCCCGGAAGCAATGTTTGCCTGCGTTGGTCCCACGTTGCAGTTCCCTGCCAGCCTCACCTTTGCCGGGCCGGATTTGAAAACAGTGTATCTTGGCTCATTAGCTATGCCCCACCTGGTCAAATTCCAATCTCCTGTATCCGGCTTACCGCTGCGGCATTGGCAGGCGTAAGGCGTAAAAGCGTGATACGTGGCGCATCACGTTTTCACGTATCACGCTGTAAAAAATCGGCCAATGAAGCTGGCGGCCGGCCCAGCAGCCAAGTCAGGGTTTGGGCGTTGCCGGGAAAGCCGTAACGGCCGTAATAGTCAAACATTTGCAGCAACGTCTCGATCTGGTACCGGCCCAAACCGGCGGCTCGCGCCTGCGCCGTCCAGGCGGCCGGGGAGATGCGCCGCACGCTGACGGGATGGTTCAACCGGGCCTGCAAAAGGGCGGCCACTTCAGTCTGGCTCAGATTTTCCGGCCCGGCCAATTCGTATGTGGTGTATTCATGGCCGGGCATCGTCAAGACAACGGCCGCCGCTTCCGCCACGTCGCGTAAATCCACCATATTCAGCCGGGTACTGGGCGGGTAAGGGACGCGGTACACACCCTCCTCCACGATAGAATCCCAACTGCCCCGCAAATTTTGCATGTAGGTGGCCGGCTGCAAAATAGTATAGGCCAGATCAGAAGCAAACAACTGTTCTTCAACGCGCATTTTCTGCCAATGGTGGGGCATCGCTTCCACTTGCGGATGCAGAACGGAATGGTAAACGAACCGGGCCACGCCGTTTTGCCGGGCAGCCCGGATAGCAATCTCACCAATGCCGGCTTCGTCAGGGTGCATGTTGGGGCAGATGTGGTATACGGCCGTCACCCCCGCCATCGCCTTCTGCACATCCGCCTCATTTTGCATATCCCCCACCACCGCTTCTGCCGCACCCAGAGCCAGCACCGACATCGCCTGCTCCTTGCGATGCACAAAGGCGCGCACGGCCGTACCCCGTCCCGCCAACGCCTCAATCACAGCCCGTCCCGTCTTACCAGCCGCGCCGCTCACCAGAATCATAAATTCACCTCCGGGATACAAAAAAGGCCGCTGCGACAAACAGCGGCCCCTCCATCATGCAAATGTAAACGGCGTCTGCCAATCAGCGCATTTTGAACGCGGCCACAATGGCAATAATGCCGCCAACCAGCAGGAAGCTGCCCAAAACAAAAGGCAGCACAGTCGCGCCAATAAGCGCATTAGCCAGCAAGATAGCGCCAATCGCCACGCTCAGAGCGCCCAGAATACCCGGCCCCCAACCGCCACCTTTGAAGGCAATGACGATGTAAACAATCCCCATAATAAGCCCCTGGATACCCAACACAATGACAGCTACAGAAAAAACCAAAAGGGTAGTTAAGAGGGGATACTCATTGGAAATGATAAGGAAACCGGCTATTATACCTACTATCCCGGAGAACAACTTCCAGCCCCACATTGTGCTGTCCAGGAACATACTGATGATCATAAAAACACCTTTGATCAGCCAATAAATCCCCAGCACCTGCACCAGGAAAACGGAGGCGCCAACAGGATTGGTAAACAGCAAAACACCAATTATAACGGCCAGGATACCTTCAATTAATATCAGCCACCACGGACCCACGTTTTCTACAGTTGCTACATCTGAAGACATAATTTTCCTCCTGTCTCTTCCCATAAAATTTTCTGTCCCTGTACCTTTACAGGTGCAGTCCACATAGTTACCAAGCAAATTATATCAGTGAACGTTACATTAGCCAAAGATGAGAGTAGTTTATAACTTACTGACTACGCGAAATTATATGCAGATTATCCCCCGCGCCTACGAAGATTACCGGGGGATTCCGGTCAACGCCCTGGGTTTTGCCGGTTCCCTCCTGGCTCGCAACGAAGCCGACATGAAACTCTTGCAGCAATTAGGGCCATTGCGCGTGTTGGCGCAGGTGGCAAGAGAAATTGAAGATTAGCGCCGCGGATGGCGCAAATTAGCGCGGATTTTTATACATTCAATCCAAATAATCCGCACAATCCGCGGCTAAAAATAAAAATTTGATGCTGTATAAGCTCAAGTTACGCCAACGCCCGGCGGAAGGCGGCTATATTTTCGGCAATAGATTGTGCGCCGCCAAAAACGGCACTGCCAGCCACAATCACGTTGGCCCCCGCCGCCACCACTTCGGCCACGTTGGTGGGCTTCACACCGCCGTCCACTTCCAAATCGGCCGTCGAGCCAATCTCATCCAGCATCCGGCGCAAACGACGAATCTTGTCCGTACTGCCCGGAATGTAAGACTGGCCGCCAAAGCCGGGATTGACGGACATGATCAGCGCCAAATCCACGTCCGGCAAAATCTCTTCCAGCATCACCAACGGCGTCGCCGGATTCAACGTTACCCCAGGCCGCACGCCCAATTCCCGGATGGCCTGGACGGTGCGGTGCAAATGAGTGCAAGCCTCCACGTGAACGGTGATGATGTCCGCCCCGGCGCGGGCAAAATCGGCCACGTGCCGATCAGGACTTTCAATCATCAGATGCAC
>JALUPA010000420.1 GCA_027054335.1 Ardenticatenaceae bacterium | reverse complement strand
GCCGTGCCTCCCTCCCTGACCCTTGCCACAGCCACCACACCGCCCACCCTTGCGCTGCCTCCCAATACACCCCTGCCCATCCCCACCAACACCCCGCGCCCGCCGACGGCCGTACCGCCCACCAGTACGCCCACCATCGGCATCGAGGAATTTACGGCAACTGCCGTAGACATCCCCGGCGGCGGCCAAGAAGTGACCTTTACCTGGCAAAGCTACGGGGCCGTCGAAGCCGTCATTGCCGTAGGCGCGTCCCTGCGTTTTGCCCCCTGGCAGCCGGTAGACCCCAACGGCACGATCATCATGCGGCTGGATGGAACTATCTACCGTAACCCCATCGCCACCCTGACGGTAAAAAATGAAACGGGCGAAACAGCCACGGCCGACGTAACGCTGGAATGGCCCTGCCGTACCAGTTACTTTTTTACGCCGGAACCGGCCGCCTGCCCTCTCGGCCCGCCTACCATCACGGACGCAGCGCAGCAGGAATTTGAAAACGGCCGTATGCTTTGGCTGGCAGTGGTGGGGGGAGATACGGCCGTCTACCGGCAAATCCTGGTACTGGGCAACGATGGCAGTTGGCAGCTATACGACGACACCTGGAGCAGCACCGAACCGCGCGACGACCCCTCCCTGGCCCCGCCGGAAGGGTTAAGCCAGCCAATACGCGGCTTTGGCAAGGTGTGGCGCACGCATGAAGAGGTGCGGCACAAATTGGGCTGGGCCACGGGAGCGGAGCAGGGTTTTACCAGCCTGTGGCAGTGGCGTACCCAGGAATCTATTCCCAGCATCGCTTACGTGCAATTGGTGAACGGCCGGGTTATCGAGTTGGTCGGTGATGGCAGCGGCAGCTGGAGTTATTGGGAAAGTGGCGAATAAGATGAAAGAACATCCGGGAAAATAGTCACGGCTATGAGGTTTTGCGCCTGTCGGTTCTGGATAATTTACCGGTTTCATGCAAATGCCGGTATGACGTCATTCATCAGCAAAACTACGTTTTTGGGCAACCAGCACATCCCCCCACTGGGCTAACGCCTGCGCCCGGTTGCCTTCTCCCTTGAGCCGGGCCAAATGGACGGCGCTAAAACCACAACTTCAGCTTGTTTACGCATGGGGAAAATCCTATTCAACATCCTGGGGCGCAGCGGTATCACCCATCATTTTGTGGAACGTATCTTTATCCAACGCCAGCAGTTCAATCTCATCATAGCCGGGATCGGCAATAACCGTAGCGATTTTGGCGCCGCCGCGCAGCAAATCAATCTTCTCGAAGTATTGGCCGGGTTTGAGGCGGGCTACGGAAATTTGCTGGCCGTTCGGTTCGCGCAGTAAAACTTCTACTGCCCCTTCGCTGACGATGTAACACTTTTGCGGCTGCTCTCCTTCTTTCAGAATCGTCTCGCCCGGTGTAAATGATTGTGGTTCGGTCAACCCTCGCGCCTTTGCCAAACGGCCGTCATCCAGTTTGGGAAAAGCAGTCTCCAGATATTCGTCAATGATCTCACCATCCGACAAAATGACGGTGCGGGTAACGCGGCGGGCTAAATCCTTGTCATGCGTCACCATGAAGATCGTTTTGCCCTGGTCTACCAATCGCTCAAACAACTCAAAAATGGCCTGCGCCGTCACCGAATCCAGGTTGCCGGTTGGTTCGTCGGCCACGATGATGGGGGGATCATTCGCCAGGGAGCGGGCAATAGCTACCCGCTGCTGCTGCCCGCCGGAAATTTCAGAAGGTTTTTTGAAGGCGTGTTCCTTAATGTCCACCAAATCCAGCAAATGGAGGGCGCGGGACTGCCGCTCTTTGTTGTTTTTGAAGGTGTTGCCAAAATCCATGGGCAGCATGACGTTTTCTACGTTGGTCAGGGAAGGGAGCAGTTGGAAGAACTGGAAGACCAGGCCGATGTTGACGCCGCGCCAGGGGGCTACCTGCCCTTCGCTCATTTCGTGGATGGGCGTCCCGGCTACAATGACTGCGCCGGATGTAGGCCGGTCTATGCCGGTAATCATGTTGACCAAAGTCGTTTTGCCGCTGCCGGATTTACCGATAACGGCTACAAATTCGCCGTTGTCTACCTGTAAGTTGACGTTTTTCAGGGCAAAAAACGGCCCGGCAGGAGTGTCATACGCTTTGGATATGTCTTTCAGGTCTATCAGAATAGCGTCGTCGGTGGGGGGACGGCCGTTTTCCCTGCCGTTATCTTTTGTTTTTCCACGCAATTTTTCCAACATAGTGACCTCGTCAGTCCGGCAATGGTATCAGTATATCCTATACGCCTATCCCCTCACAGAGTTTCTACAAAATGTACACTTTTTTCTTCACAAATTATTCTCGTAGCTGGTGAGTTGGGGCTTGTATCAGTCACTAACCCAAAACCTGTACTGATGGACAGCGGCACATTTTTTAGGTAAAACTATACTATGTAATTGTCCAGAAATTAGTTCGTAGTAACGACTTTAGTCGTCCAGACCGCTAAAGCGGTTACTACAAACCCAAAACGGGAAGTAATTTTTGATGATTACTATGTATTGGCTTATTATATTGAATCCCAAGGAGTGAAAAAATGAAAAATATCAGTTCCAAAATCAAAGAATGGTTTCCTGCAGAAGAGGTAAGCGCCCATTGTGACGGCCCGTGCGGTGTGTATGATCCCGCTTCCAGCCGCATTGCCGCCGAGGCTGTCCTTTCCATGACGAAGAAAATGCTGGCCCTCCAGCCCCCGGAAGGTAACGACGCGCAGGCGTGGGCCTCCTATCTGAACACCATGTCCCGCTACGCCCTCATCAAGGAAGAACAGGCGCACATTGCCAAATCGGAAGTGCTGGTCTTGTGGACCGATTATTTCAAACCGGTTCATCTGGAAGCTTACCCCAATCTGCACACCCTGATCTGGGAAACAACCAAACTGCTGTCCCACTGCAAACAGCACGTTGACCTGGACGCTGCCAATCAATTAATGGAAAAAATCAAGGAAGTCCACACCGTCTTCTGGGCCACCAAAGGCCGCGACGTGACCTTCTATACCGCCAGCTAACGTGACGTGATGCGTGATGTGTGACCGGTTGTCACGCATCACGTAACAAACGCAGTTGAGTCTGCGGATCGCTGATATTCCCCCCCCCATCTTCCAAGCTCATAATGCCCCGGTTGGGCACGACGAGGTGCAGTTCCCGGGTGAATACGTTGCCTGCTTCTACCAACATGGCGCAAATCCCGGCGTACCGTTCCCAGCGCGGCCCTAAAACGGTAGCCTCGTCATGGGCCGTGCGGCCCGGCAGATGGCCGAAGGTGTGTACGTATTACCGGATAGCCACTGCTTTTGCCTTTGTACCAGATTCACTGTCATCTTCCCCAAAAACCAAGCAAACGCTAATGGTTTACGGCCGTACTCTGTGATAGAATGAATGTTCTGTCTGAATCTGGAAATCGAGGAAAAGTGCATGTCTCTGGACAAAATTATCGTGCGCGGCGCTCGCGCCCATAACCTGAAAAATATCGACGTGGAAATCCCCCGCGACAAGCTGGTGGTCATCACCGGCCTGTCCGGCTCCGGCAAATCTTCCCTGGCTTTTGACACCATCTTTGCCGAAGGCCAACGGCGTTACGTTGAATCCCTCTCCGCCTACGCCCGCCAGTTTTTGGGTCAGATGGAAAAGCCGGACGTAGACCAGATCGAGGGGCTAAGTCCGGCCGTCTCCATTGACCAGAAAGGCGTCAGCCGCAACCCGCGCTCCACCGTCGGTACTGTCACCGAAATTTACGACTACCTGCGCCTGCTGTACGCCCGCGTCGGCACACCCCACTGCCCCGAATGCGGCCGCCCCGTCAGCCCCCAATCCGCCGAACAAATTGTCAGCACGGTGGCTCAGATGCCGCCGGACAGCCGCATTATGGTGCTGGCGCCC
>JALUPA010000419.1 GCA_027054335.1 Ardenticatenaceae bacterium | reverse complement strand
ATAAGAATCAGGTAAACCCGGAAATCAGGCACCTTTATTTCGGTATAGCCGCCCGTATAGGAGGATTTGATTTCGATTTCTTCATCGATATCGGGCGAAACCGCCCTGATATTTCTGAACTCCCCCTTTACGGTAATGGAGACACCGGTGGCTTTTTTCCCGTGGTTGTAGTTGAACAGGTGAATGATTTCTTCCCTGCGGCCTTTATCGTGCGATACGCCCACCCACTCGGGGGCGGTAACCGTAAGCGGCAATCTTTCGGGGGCCACCCAATACACGGCAGCAGCTAGTTCCCGGGAATTCAGCGGCATCATCCACCGGGTACGGTAACCCAATTTGATTTCTCCCTCCGGCCGTATGAGTTCGGGAATATAACTTACCCGCCCTTTACTGTAGGTAAAACCCACCGCTTCGCCCGACAGGCCTGTTGCCCCCACTTCTTTTCTCATTTCCGAAATCAAATCCGTTTTTCTCAGCCTGCGCCAATCATCGTACCTGCCGGTATTATCCGTGACCACCAGCCCACCCCCGCTACGCACGAACTCCTTGATGGCCCTGACGTGTCTCTCACTCAGACATTCCTGGTCGGCCAGCACCAGCACGCTATACCGGCCCAGGTTTGCTAGGTACTGGTCGTAAAGCAAGGCAAAGGGTATCTGCCGTTGCTGCAAGGCCTGCTCGGCCATGTTTACCGATACATGGGTATCCCGAGTATTGTAGGCCATAGAAGCGTAGCTGCGCAGCACGGCTACTTTTTCGGCTCCCTCCTTGTTGACATAGAGGTCTTTATGGCGGTGCCAGAATTGCAGGTAGTGCAATTGCACGGAATCCAGGTCGTTCCAACCCAGGGAGCCGATGGTGCGGTTCAAGGCCAGGTTTTCTGCAAAATCGTATGGGGTGCGGTTGTATGACATGATGTAGGTATCGGTGGCCCGGCCCAGCTTGTAATTACGAAACTTGCCAACAGCCACCCCGTCCTGCCAGTTGGCATAGTTAAGGTCTTCGGCCCAAATCACATTGGCATACTGCAACAGGTCTCCGTGGTCGATGCCATAGC
>JALUPA010000418.1 GCA_027054335.1 Ardenticatenaceae bacterium | reverse complement strand
AAGTGAGGCTGAAGCGCCAGCCGAAAGCGAACCGGTAGCAGCCGAAGATATGGGCGAAGGTTGCCCACCTGTTACCCTGGCTGAGACGCAAGGTATCCCGGCCGGCGCCTTCCCGGAACAGTATGAGCTATCTGAATACGAAAGTGCAGCCGGCTGTGAATTGTCATTCTCAGAGAACCCCAACATTGCCGAGTTGAACAAGCGCATTGGCGGCAACCCTGATCCGCTGCCCCCGGTAGAAGAACGTTTGCCGGCCGAACCGCTGGTCGTAGTGCCTTATGACGCCATCGGCACGTATGGCGGTACCCTGGATGGTCTGTCCAACGCCACAGAATCCGGTACGTCTGACCTGTTGAGTGTGCGGCACGTCAATTTTGCCCGTTATTCGGACGATTTGCAGACGATTGTGCCTAACGTAGCCAAAGGTTGGGAATGGAATGATGACTTTACGGAACTGACCATTTTCCTGCGCGAAGGTCACAAATGGTCGGATGGCGCACCGTTTACGGCCGCTGACGTGGAATTCTGGTACAACGACATCATCCTGAACCCGGAAGTCTTTCCGGAAACGCCCAGCTTGTGGTTGATTGCCGGTGAACCGATGGAGGTTACGGCCGTAGATGACACCACCGTCAGCTTCAAACTCCCCGTACCGGCTCCCGGTTTGCTCACCAACTTTGCCATCAGCTACGCCCAACCCTTCCAGCCCAAACATTTCCTGCAACCCATCATGGAAAATGAAGGCGTCGAAGCGTTTAACAATTACTACGGCAACAGCGACTGGAAAGATGTCCCCTCGCCCCTAATTGACGGCAGTGATGATCAGGTAGCGCCTACCCTGGAATCCTACATTTTGGTTGAAGAGACCACCGAAGGGCGCAAGCTCGTAGCCAATCCCTTCTTCCACATGGTAGACACCCAGGGAAACCAACTGCCCTACATCAACGAAATCAACGAGCAGTACATCCCCGACGACGAAGTGCGTAACCTGAAGATCACCAATGGCGAAGTAGATTACAAGAGCCAGGCCGTCTTCATTGACAACTTCCCGCTCTACAAAGAGAACGAAGCGAACGGCGGTTATGGTGTGGAACTGGCCCCCGGTTTGGGACAGACTGTTTTCTACGCTTTCAACGTCAATCACAAAGACCCGGCGCTGGCCGAAATCTTTGGTGACCTCCGCTTCCGCCAGGCCATGTCCGTGGCCTTGAACCGGGATGAGATGAACGAGATCGTTTACCTGGGACAGGGTAAACCGATGCAGGCCACGCCCGCCGATCCCAATACTGTCTCCTTTGTTACCGAAGAACATCTCAACTCCTTCGTCGAGTACGATCCGGATCAGGCCAATGCTTTGCTGGATGAGATGGGTCTGGTAGACACAGATGGTGATGGTTTCCGGGAACGTCTCGACGGTGAACCGTTGGTCGTCTTGTTGGAGTTCTCCAATCAAGGCGCGCCGGTTCAGCTGCATCAACTGACGGAAAGCTATTGGGAAGACGTTGGCATTCAAGTGGAACTCAAGGAAGTCACGTCTGACAAGTACCGTGAAGACGCCAATAACAACAACCTGGACCTGACCACCTGGAAGAATGACAACACCAGCGGCGTCACCATTTCCCAGAACCCGATGATGCTGATTCCGCCGTTTGGCAACTTCTTTAACCCCGGCGGCGGCTTTGAATGGGCCAAGTGGAAAGCGTCTGACGGCGCAGAAGGGATTGAACCGCCCGATGATATAAAGCGCCTTTATGAATTGGCTGATCAATTCGTGCAGGTACCGTTGGGCAGCCCGGAAAGCGACGCCATTGGTAAAGAGATCGTAGATATTCACGTCAAGAATCTCTGGAAGATTGGTGTGGTAGGCGATTTGCTGGCGCCCGTGGTGCATAAAGACACGTTGGGTAACTTCAGACCGTTTACGGCTAAAGCGTATGATTATTACTGGGCCTATCCTTACCGCCCGGTTCAATGGTATCTGGAAGAATAAGTTGACAGCGATTGGAGATTGAGAGATTGGAGATTCGGACTCGCTGAATCTCCAATCTCCAATCGCCAATTTCCGCAGGGCGTGTTATGTTCAGATTTGTAATTGAACGTTTTTTGGGTATGTTTGTGACGATGTTTTTCGTCTCCATTATGGTTTTTATCATTATGGAACTACCACCGGGAGATTATGCCGACCGGTATGCTTTCCGCAAGTTCTCCGGTACCGGCGTCACCGTTACTGAGTCTGATTTGGATAATATCCGGGCTGAGTTGGGGTTGGACAGACCGGCTTATCAGCGCTACTTTTCCTGGATTGGCGGCATTCTTTTTCGTTTTGATTTTGGCGATGCGTTTGCCTACGAAACGTCGGTGAATAACGTGCTGGGGCAGCGTCTGGGGCTGACGCTGGCAATTTTGTTTTCCACGCTGATTATCACGTATCTGGTGGCTATCCCTGTGGGTATTTATGCGGCCGTCCACCGCCATTCGGTCGCTGATTATGGCTTAACTATTTTTAGCTACTTGGGGTTAGCCCTGCCTAATTTCCTGTTGGCCTTAATTTTGCTTTACATAAGCGTCAAGTATTTGGGGTCCAGCGTAGGCGGGCTGTTTTCCACCGAATATCAGGATGCGCCCTGGAGCATAGCTAAGTTTGTGGATTTACTGAAACATTTGATGGTGCCGGCGATTGTGCTGGCTTGGTCGGCCACGGCATTTCAGATTCAAACAATACGGGCCACGATGTCTGATGAAATAAACAAATTGTCGGTGACGGCCGCGCGGGCGCGGGGCATCCCGGAACGGCGGCTGCTGTTCAAGTATCCGGCACGCCTGGCGATTAACCCGGTAGTCAGCACGATGGGTTTTGATGTGAACCGCATCTTTTCGGAACTGCCAATTGTGGCGCTGGTGTTAGGTCTGGCGGAGTTGGGCGAATTGTTAATTCAGTCATATCTCGATCTGGATATGTTTGTGGCGGGCGCTATTTTGCTCCTATTGACGTTTATTATTGTATTTATGAATTTTTTGTCTGATATTGCTTTGTCTTTCCTGGACCCGCGCATTAAGTTGAAAGGTTAGCCACAAGATGAGTACGATCAACCCAGTTCTGGACAAGGAAACGGAGGAAGCGCAGCGGTATTATTCTGCTTCCCAGTGGCAGTTGGTTTGGTGGCGCTTTAAGAAGCATCGGGTGGCGCTTTTGGGTGGGCTTGTCCTGCTGTTTATGTTGTTAAGCGGTCTCCTGGCCGAATTTATTGGCCCGTATGCCGGCGATACGCGCAATATTGAGTATTTGTTGGGGCCGCCGCAGATTCCTCGTTTTTGGGACGAGAATGGCTTTAGTTTACGGCCGTTTGTCTATGGCGTCACCACCGAAAGAGACCCGGAAACCCTGGCTCTCATTCCCGTTACCGACACCAGTGTGCGTAACTACGTCTTCTTTTTTATAGAAGGCGAACCATACGAACTATTAGGTATTATCGAATCCAATATCCACCTGTTTGGCGTCCAGGAAGGGTTCGTCCATCTTTTTGGCACAGATTCATTGGGTCAAGATTTGTTTTCCCGCGTTTTAATCGGCACGCGCACATCGCTTTCTATTGGTGTTTTGGGTGTGCTTATCTCCTTTTTTCTGGCTTTGTTTATTGGCGGGGTGGCCGGGTATGCCGGCAGCTGGCTGGATTACGGCATTCAAAGGTTTACCGAGATTATTCGGGTTATTCCCATTATTCCCCTGTACATGGGGTTGGCGGCTGCTTTTCCCCGCGACTGGTCATCCACACAGGTTTACTTTGCTATGACCCTGATTATTGGTCTGGTAGGCTGGCCGACACTGGCCCGACGGATTCGGGGGCAGTTGCTCACTTTACGCAATGAAGATTACGTGATGGCCGCCCGGCTTTCCGGCGCCAGCCCTTACCGTATTATTTCCTTGCACATGCTGCCCGCTTTTATGAGCTATATTGTCGTAGACCTGGTTATTTCCTTTCCTTACGTGATTCTGGCGGAAACAGCCTTGAGTTTTATCGGGTTGGGTTTACGGCCGCCTTCCATTAGTTGGGGGGTGTTGCTGCAAGACGCACAAAATATCCGGGCGATTGAGCAGGCGCCCTGGTTGTTTATTCCGGCGGCGTTTGTAGTGGTAGCGGTTTTGGCCTTTACTATTTTGGGAGACGGTGTGCGGGACGCGGCCGATCCTTATTCGGTGCATTAATTATGATGGATTGGAACGTGGATACAAATGAAAAGGAGATGGGGACGGCTACGGCCGTTTCCCGCAACAAACTACTGGAAGTCACCGGTCTCGGCGTCACCTTCAAGACTGATGAAGGGCTGGTACGGGCTGTAGACGGCATCAGCTTTATCGCTCATAAAGGTAAAACGCTAGGTATTGTTGGCGAAAGCGGTTCCGGCAAATCCGTCACCGCCCAATCCATCATGCGCCTGCTGCCCAACTCGGCCATGATAGACGAGGACAGTAGTATTGCTTTCTATCGGGATGACGGCCCCATCGAAATCAGTTCCCTGAATAACCGCAGCCAACAAATGCGCGAACTACGCGGCGGCGATATTGCCATGATTTTTCAGGAACCAATGAGTTCTTTCTCCCCCGTCTACACTATTGGCAACCAGATTATAGAAGCCATTTTACAGCACCGGGATGTAGACAAAAAGAGAGCCAGAGAGATTGCCATTGATATGCTGGACAAGGTGGGCATTGCCAATCCGGCCGTGCGCATAGACCAGTATCCTTTTGAACTGTCCGGCGGGATGCGCCAGCGGGCTATGATTGCTGTGGCTTTGTCTACACGGCCGTCTCTCCTCATCGCCGACGAACCGACAACCGCCCTGGACGTGACCATTCAGGCCCAAATTCTGGAATTGATGCGGGGACTGAAAGATGAGTTTGATATGTCCATCATCTTCATCACCCATGATTTAGGCGTGATTGCCCAGGTAGCCCAGGAAATTGTGGTGATGTATTTGGGCAAAGCGATGGAACGGGGCACGGCCAAAGACGTATTGGGCAACCCGCAGCATCCTTACACGATCAGTTTGCTGGGAGCTATCCCCCATTTAGGTACGTTGGGCGGCCGTTTAACCCCGGTTGGCGGCGATATTCCCAGCCCTTTGCAACGGCCGTCAGGCTGCCCCTTCCATACCCGCTGCAAACAAAAAATAGAAGGTGTTTGCGACGTGAACCCGCCGGGCATTACCCGCGTCAGCGATACCCATACCGTTTATTGTTATTTGTATGAGTAATTGAGCAATCCATCATGTCCGATCAAAAACTAATCGAAGTCGAAAACCTGAAAGTATATTTCCCCATTCACGGTAAGGGCCTGTTTCGCCGCAAGATTGGCGCCGTGAAAGCTGTAGACGACCTCAGCTTTTACATTAACAAAGGTGAAACGTTAGGGTTGGTGGGCGAAAGCGGTTCTGGCAAAACAACTGTGGGCCGCGCTCTCCTGCGGGCGCTAGACCCCACCGAAGGACAAGTAACATTTTACCTGGACAATGGTCAAACAGTAGACGTGACTGCTCTCAAGGGGAAAGATTTACGTAATTTCCGCCGTCATATGCAGCTTATCTTTCAAGACCCTCGTTCCTCCCTCAATCCTCGCATGACCGTGCGTGACATTATCGCTGAACCGCTGGTAGCCAACAAACTGGAAAAAGGGAAGGCTGTAGACGAAAAAGTGCGGGAAACGGCCGCTCTCTGCAAACTCAACCTGGAACATTTACGCCGCTTTCCCCACGCCTTCAGTGGCGGGCAGCGGCAGCGCGTCGGCATTGCCCGCGCTCTGGTCTCCAATCCTAAATTCATCGTTTGCGATGAGTCCGTCTCTGCTTTAGACGTCTCCATTCAGGCCGAAATCCTCAATTTACTCATGGATTTGCAAGAGGAATTGGGCGTAACCTACCTGTTCATCGCTCACGATTTGAGCGTCGTCGCCCACATTTCAGATCGAGTCGCTGTGATGTACGTGGGGCAGTTAGTGGAATTAGCTGCGACCGAAAAACTGTTCTTTTCCCCCAAACATCCCTACACAGAAGCCTTGCTTTCCGCTATTCCCGAAGTAGACCCCGATTTGGCGATGAAGCCGGTCGTCTTGCGCGGCGAGATACCCAATCCGGCCAATCCGCCGCCAGGCTGCCGCTTCCACACCCGCTGCCCTTACGTCGCGGACATCTGCAAAACGGAACAGCCTGTCTGGCAGGAAATTGAACCGGAACATTTTGTGGCCTGCCATTTTGCCGACACGTTGAAATTACGCGGTATTGTATCAGACGTGACCGCGGAGAATGGTCACAATACCTGATTGGAGTTGAACCGCATGGCTACAAAAATTTTAATCCCAATTAACCGTTCTGCTTACAGCCAGGCCATCATCCCTCACGTGGAAAAGTTATTTACCCCGCAGCATACGGCGCTGGAATTGTTCTTCGTCACCCGCCCCTCGCGGGGAATGGGTTTTGCCGCGCCAGACCCGGATTCTAACTATGCGATGGAAGCCGGCGGCGAACCGGTCGGTCCCAAAGCGCACCCCATTTACGCCGAGCAGCAGGAAGAAAGCATCCAGGCCCACGTGGAGGTGGATTTACTGCCGTTGACCAGTCGGCTGCACGAAGCTGGTTACGATGTATCGCTGCAAATATGCTTTAATGAACACGTTATTGACGAGATTGATCGCGTCGTCAAGCGGGACAGCGTTGATCTGATTGCCATGTCTACCCGCGCCCGTGACCGAGTACGCGGTTTTTTCTTCAGCGATGTGGCAAATCTGGTGATGCGCCGGGTCAGTATCCCCGTTTTACTTTTCCATCCCCAGGAATCTTCCTGAGATTGGTTCAATCTGGCAGATTGAACCAATCTAAAATTATGGAGCAACTTATGTCTTTACGAACAACGACTATTGGCGCTTATCCCAAGCCGGATTATGTGCCCACGCCGGACTGGTTCCGCGTCGGCGGGCCAGGGACGGAGTCGCCGACGCAGGCGTATGAAGCGTATTTGCAGAATTTGCCGGATGACATTGACGAGATTCTGGATAGGGCCACGCAGGAAGTGGTGCAGGAGCAGGTACAGGTGGGGATTGACATTCCCACAGACGGCGAAATCCGGCGGGAGAATTACATCCATTACCAATGCCGTAACTTTGACGGCTTTGATTTTGCCCATCTGACCCGGCTGGAACTGCGTAACGGGGCTTGGGTGGCGGACGTGCCGACGATTGTGGGACCGGTTTACGGCCGTACCCCCCTCCTCCCTCAAGACTACCTGGCCGCCCAGGCTGCCACCGACAAACCGGTCAAAATCACCCTACCCGGCCCCATGACCATTGCTGGCAGCACGGCCGACGCCTACTACCGCGACGAAGCCCGCCTGGGGGCCGATCTGGCTGCCACGCTCAACCGGGAAGTCCTGGCCCTGGCCGAAGCCGGCTGCACCTGGATTCAGATTGACGAGCCGGTCTTTGCCCGCGAGCCGGACAAGGCGCTGGCCTTTGGCTTTGACAATCTGGAACGCTGCTTTGCGGGCTTGCCGGATCACGTGATCCGCGCCGTGCATATGTGCTGCGGCTACCCGGAACACCTGGATCAGACTGATTATTTAAAGGCAGACCGGGCGGCTTATTTTAAGCTGGCCCCGGCCATTGAAGCCTCCTCCATTCAGGCCATTTCCCTGGAAGACGCGCACGAACACAATGATTTGCGTCTGCTGGAACTGTTCCCGACGACAACGGTGATTTTTGGCTCGGTGGGTATTGCCCGTTCCCGCGTGGAGACGGTGGAGGAGATTACCGCCCGGCTGGAACAGGCGTTGCAGCACATTGACCCCGATCACCTCATCGTTGGCCCGGACTGCGGCCTGGGAATGCTGCCCCGCGAGACTGCTCTGGCGAAATTAGAGAATATGGTGACGGCGGCGAAGACAGTAATATGATACACCACGACTGGTATATAGCCCTTTACATATACCGCTTGACGGTATTACTGTTTCACGGTAATATGAAAGTATGATCAAGTCGTTTCGATCAAAAGAGACGGAAAAGGTATTTCGGCGGACTTTTTCTCGCAAATTACCTACAAATATTCAAACAAAGGCGTACCGAAAATTAGCTTTTCTGCACTCGGCTACCCGATTGGAAGATTTATTGATTCCACCATCAAATCATTTGGAGAAATTACGGGGGAATCGAGATGGTCAGTACAGTATTCGCATCAATTCGCAATGGCGAATTTGTTTTGTTTGGAAAGATGGGAATGCTTATGACGTTGAAATTGTAGATTACCATTAGTGTGGAGACAGTTATGAAAAAAATACGCATTCCACCAGTCCATCCAGGTGAGATTTTACTTGAAGAATTCTTGTTACCGTTAGGCATTAGCCAATACCGGTTGGCGAAAGAGATGGGGGTATATCCGCGCAAAATTAATGAGATTGTGCATGGCAAACGGGCGATCACAGCCGATACAGCCCTGCGTTTGAGCCGGTATTTTGGTACTTCGGCCGAATTGTGGATGAATTTGCAGGCATTATATGATCTGGAAAGAACGCGGGATGTGATTGAGGATCAGTTGCGGGAGGTACGGCCGTATCCTCGCCCTGATTTACTTGCTGGCATGGCAGTTTGAAATACTACAATCTCCAGTATCCCCATATCTTAATCTCCAATCTCTGGACAAGTTCAGGATAAGCCTTCCAATCTCCAATCTCTCGGCGTATACCCTGTAACCCGCTTAAAAGTGCGGGAAAAATGTCGCGCGTCGTGGAAGCCGAGGTGGTAGGCAGCTTCGGAGACGGTGAGATTTTGTTCGCGGAGGAGACGGCGGGCCTGGGCGATGCGGTAGCGGGTGTGGAACTGGCGCGGCGATTCGCCCAGCCATTTTTCAAAGAGGGCGCGCAGATGAGAGGGGCTGACGCCTACGGCCGTACCCGTCTCCACCGCGTTAAAAGATTGGGCGTAATTTTCCCGCAGGTAGGTCATGGCGTTGCGCACCGTTTCGGGATAGGCGGGCTGGGAAACGGCCGTATCCCCCGAAAGCGCTTCAATCCGGCCCCACGCCTCATAAAACAGGCCGATGGCGTGCAAGGCGTACCCCGGTTTTTGCCAGATAAGCGTCTCCCGCAGTTCCACCAGGCGGCTCTCCACCTCCGGGTCATAGGGCAGCGGCCAGTGGCGGGGCGTATTTTGGCGCAGGAAGGCGGGCAGTTCCCCCTCAAGGCCCAGCCAGTGGTGTTTGGCCCCGCCGCCGGTTTCATAGCGGAACGGCTGTCCGGCCAGCGCCAGGAGGAGATGGCCCGGCTGGATGGTGTGGGTACGGCCGTCCACCTGCCACACCGCCTCCCCCTCCACCTGGTAAAACAGTTGGGCGCGCTGCGAATGCTCAAAACTGCCTGTAACGAAGCCCGGCTTGCAATGGTACTCGCCCGCCTGGGCAATCCAGAAACTGAGGCCCGGCGGCTGGCAGTTGCCGTAGCCGGTGCGCCAGTAATCATAGCGGGACGGCCGTAACCCGTTATTCGTTCCGCCGCTGATGGGCCGCCGGGGCAGCCGTTTTGTCGTCATTTCGTACCCTTTCCTCGTCACTTTTGGCCTATTGTAACACGATAGAGACAGTAAAATAATGGCATGAAGTTCAGAATAACCACATTTCTGACCGATTTCAACTGGCGCGCTGAAGCAAAAAACTGGCTGTTGATTACCGTAGGCGCCTTCCTGCTCATCATCAGCATAGACGCCTTCCTTGCTCCCTCCAACATTTCGCCCGGCGGCGGCGTTACCGGCCTTTCCCTGATCATCAACCACACTACCGGCTGGCCCATTGGCCGCGTCATGCTGGTGCTGAACATTCCCTTGCTCATCATTGGTTTTCGCTATCTGGGACGTTTCCATTTTTTGGTGCGTACCTTGTACACTGTCCTTATTTACAATCTGGGCGTGGATTTTTTCGGGCAATGGATTACGGCCGTCAGCGATGATCTGATCCTGAACGCCCTGTTTGGCGGCATTATTGGCGGCTTTGGCACCGGCCTGATTTATCGCGGGCGCAGCACCACGGCCGGATTTGGTATTATCAGCCGCATTGTCCAGCTAAAAACAGGGATGCCCATCAGCCAGGTGTACATCTTGACTGATGGCGCGGTGTTAATTGGCCTGGGGCTGACCTTTGGCTGGGCGGCTACGCTTTACTCGCTCATTGCCCTGTTTGTCTGGGGGCTGGCGGCCGATTATGCGCTGGAAGGCCCCAGCGTTGTGCGCACCGCCTTCATTGTGACTGACAAACCGCAGGAAATTGCCGACACTTTGTTTGATCGTCTGGGCGTGGGCATCACCGGCTGGCAGGCGCAGGGGATGTACACCAATGCACCGCACACGACTTTATTTTGCACGGTTAACCGTTCCGAAGTCAATTCATTGCGCGCTGTGGTGCTGGCCGCCGACCCCACCGCTTTTATCGTCATTGGGCAAGGCCATCAATCCAATGGCGGCATCGTCCAGGTCAAAAAAATGGCCGCGCCCCCAACTGAAAAAGAGGCACAAACGATATGAATGAATCACAGAAAATTCCCGGCTGGAAAGATAAAATTCTCTTCACGCCCGGCCCGTTGACAACGAGCCGGACAGTCAAACAAGCCTTGCTGCGCGATTTAGGATCGCGGGATTTTGCTTTTATCGAGACGGTGCGGCAAATTCGGCAGGAATTGCTGGGGCTGGGGCAGGCTGCCAGCCCGGAGTACGAGGCAATTCTGATGCAGGGGAGCGGCACGTTTGGCATCGAGGCGGTCTTCTCTACCATCACCCCGCCGGACGGCAAATGGCTGATTGTGGTGAATGGGGCTTACGGCCGTCGCATGGCCCACATTTGCCACGTGTTGGGGATTGATACGGCCGTTCTCACCATCCCGGAAAACCGCCGGCCCGACCCGGCGCAGGTAGAAGCCGCCCTGGCCGCCGATGAGGCCATCAGCCACGTGGCTATTGTGCATTGCGAGACGACGACCGGCATTTTTAACCCGGTGGCGGAAATTGGGGCAATTGTGAGGGAATACGGCCGTACCTATTTTGTAGACGCCATGAGTAGCTTTGGCGCCGTCCCCCTGAATCTGGCGGCGGCGCACGTGGATTTTTTGGTCTCCTCGGCCAACAAGTGCATTGAAGGCGTGCCCGGTTTCAGCTTCGTCCTGGCGCGGCGGGCAGCGCTGCTGGCGGTGGAAGGGTACGCTCGCAGCGTGTCGCTGGATTTGCTGGCCCAATGGCGCGGGCTGGAGGCCAACGGGCAGTTTCGCTTCACCCCACCCACCCACGCCTTGCTCGCTTTCCGGCAGGCGTTGGCGGAATTGGCGCAGGAAGGGGGTGTAGACGGCCGTGCTGCCCGCTACCGCCGAAATTACGAGACCCTGCTCGCCGGGATGCGCCGCCTCGGTTTCCGGGAATATTTGCGGCTGGCAGACCAGGGGTACATCATCACCTCTTTCCACTACCCGGATCATCCCAATTTTGACTTCCCCCGTTTTTACGAAGCGCTCAACCGGCGGGATTTCGTCATCTACCCCGGCAAGGTCAGCGACGCCGACTGTTTTCGCATCGGGCACATCGGCCGTATCTTTGCGCCGGAC
>JALUPA010000417.1 GCA_027054335.1 Ardenticatenaceae bacterium | reverse complement strand
GCTTTGAGCTATGCCGGCAATTCCGCGCTATCGGCCTGCGCCAACCGATTTTGATGCTCACCGCCCGGGACGAACTCATCGATACAATCGTCGGCCTCGAGTTGGGGGCTGATGATTACATGACCAAGCCTTTTGAACTACGCGAAGTGATCGCCCGCATTCGCGCCTTATTACGCCGCAGTTACGGGGAATTGTCGCCCCAACAGGCCAATCTGTTGCTCGTCGGGCCGTTGGCGATTGACCTGGCCGGACAACGTGTCACCCGGAACGGCGAAGAGATCCATCTCACCGCCACGGAGTTCAAATTGCTGGCCTATCTGGCCCAACATCCCAACCGTCCCCACGACCGGCAGACGCTGATCAAAGAAGTGTGGGGCTACCAATTTTTCGTCGGGGACCCGCGCACCGTGGA
This sequence comes from Ardenticatenaceae bacterium, assembly GCA_027054335.1. GTDB lineage: Bacteria > Chloroflexota > Anaerolineae > Promineifilales > Promineifilaceae > JAJRTP01. The sequence goes on along the minus strand of JALUPA010000417.1, from coordinate 650 downwards.
CGTACACATCCGTAATCTACGCCAGAAAATTGAAGCCAATCCCCAAGAGCCAGAACTGATCCTCACCGTGCGCGGCCAGGGGTATAAATTGGTTAAGGTTTCTTAATCCAATCTTCAACGACGCTTCACCTACAACCTTCACTTTCACGCTACACTAGCATTGCGTAGTACGTATTGCGTAGTGCGTATCAAGTTACGTAATACGCAATATTGAGTTAGGAGACGACATGCGTGGGCGCACCACCATAAATGAAAAATTGTAAAGCGATTTGGCAAATCGCTCTACATTCACAGAGGAGGTTAGAGAGATGAAGAAACAACGAAACCGTCGCTTACTGATCATCGTTGCGGTCGTGCTGGTGTTGTTGCTACTGGTGGCGCTGACGGCCGCCGGTGTCTATGCGATGCGTCTGGTGAACAGTAATGTGGAGTCGTTCCTGGCACAAATCAACCCGGAAGCTGGGACAACGGCCGTAGAGGGCGTCCTCCCGCCAAAAAGCATCTATGAACAGGGGGTCCTGGTCGGTGGGGTGGCTCCCGGCGGGCCGGCGGCGAGCGCCGGCATCCGGCGTGGCAGCATCATCCTCAGCGTGAATGGCACTGACGTCAACACGCCACAAGAGCTAGACGAGCTGTTGGCCGAAGAAGGT
>JALUPA010000416.1 GCA_027054335.1 Ardenticatenaceae bacterium | reverse complement strand
CGAGTTCTCCAGCGCGATGCCGTTGTCGGGGTGCAGATTGATCAAGCTGTCCGTGATGGCCGCGGTGGAGTCGATGGCCTCCATCCCGTCGTCGCCGTTGCCCGTGATCTCCGTGCCGGAGATGTCGGCTACGCTTGTGTGGAGGAAGACCCCGTCCTGGCCGTTCTCCGTGACGAAGCTGTCCAGCACGGCGAGCTGGGAGTTGTTCTCGGCGTTCACCCCGTGGCCCCGGTTCTGGGTGATGGTGCTCGCGTCCACGGTGCCCGTGGAGTCGTCGAGGTGCATCCCGTCTTGGGGGTGGCCCTGAATGAGGCTTTGGGCCTGCACGGTGACGTTGGACTGCTGCAGGGCGTTTACGCCGATGCCGTTGTTGTTGAGAATGCGGGAGCCCGAGATCTCGCCCGTGGAGGCCACGAGCTGCACCCCGTGGTTCCCGTTTTGGGAGATCTCGGAGTCCGTGACGGTGAGCTTGGAGTCGGCCTCGGCCTGGACCCCGCGGCCCTCGTTCTGGGTGATCGTGCTCCCCAGGACGCTTCCCGTGGCGTCGTTGAGGAGGAGGCCGTCCTGAGGGTGGCCCCGGATGAGGCTGCCGTCTCTTATTGTGACGACGGCTCCCTGGATGGCGTGCACCCCGTCCCCCGTGTTGTCGAGAATTTGGGAGCTTATGAGGGTAGCCGTCGAGGCGACGACGTTCACCCCGTGATTCCCGTTCTCCGTGATCTGGGAGCTTTCGACTTTAAGCTCCGAGGAGGCTTCCGCGTGGATCCCGAAGCTCCCGTTCTGGGTGACGGTGCTTCCCGCCAGGGAAGCCGCCGAGCTCGTGAGGAAGACGCCCTCCTTCCCGTTGGAGGAGATCGTGCTCCCCGTGACGGTGAGCTCCGAGGAGGCTTCCGCGTATAGGCCGCGGCTTTCGTTCTGGGTGATCGTGCTTTGGTCTACCGCGCCCACGGAAGCGCTGAGGGAGACGCCGTCCTGTGGGTGCTCCGAGACGGTGGTGCCCTCGGCGATGGTGACCCGGGAGTTCTCCAGGGCGTTGACGCCGATCCCGCCGTTTTGCGTGAC
>JALUPA010000415.1 GCA_027054335.1 Ardenticatenaceae bacterium | reverse complement strand
ATTTGCTCAGGATTTAGATCAGGTAACATTTTACTCTCTGTTTCTAAAAGATGGATTTATGTTACTGAGAATAGTCGCCGTTTGTTAGATTTTCCTCAACATTGCGATAGAGTTTCATTTGAATTTTATCTACCGCGATTTATTGAGAAGATACCTCTCCCCCACCAATCCACACACCACCCTACCGCCTGCGGAATCCCCTCTTCCAGCGGCACTTTTGGCTCATACCCCAGGATGGCGCGGGCCTTACCGATGTTGGCGACGTAATGCGTCACCTCGCCCACGCGGGACGGCTCAAGCGTCATCCTGGGTGCCACGCCTAACGCTTCACCGATATATTGGGCCATCTGCACCAGACTCCGCCCACGGCCGTATGCCAGATTAATCGTATGGTTCGCCGCCTCCCCGCTGGCCAACAGCTTAATCCCCCGCATCACCCCGTCCACACAATCATCCACATACGTAAAATCCAGCACCTTGTCCTCCCCATAAATCGTAATCAGTTCGCCCCGGCTGATTTTGCGGATGAACAAGGGAATCACCCGCTCCATACGCTCCAGATCATTATCATAACGGCCGTATACATTACTAAACCGGAACACCAGATAGCGCAAATCATAACATTGTGCATACGAATAAATCAGCGCCTCCCCCGAAATCTTACTTGCTGAATACGGACTTTCCGTAAACACAAAATCCGCATACGACTCCTCCGTAATATAGCGATGGATGTCTCCGTACACCTCCCGCGAACTGCTAAAAATCAGCGGCAGATTATGGTGGCGACAAAACTCCAGCACATTAAACGTCATCGTGATATTTTCCAGCGCCCGGTCCGGCTGCTCCACCAACTCATGCACCTTCGCGTGCGCCGCAAAATGTACCACCGCATCCAGGTCAGCCGGATACTCCGCGTGGCCGATACCCGTCTCAAAATTGCGGTACGGCACACTCAAATCCTGCAGCAGCGTCTCAATCTCATCCGTCCACGTATTCGGCCGTATATCCACGCCAAACACATAATGCCCCTCTTTCTGCAAAGCCAGCGCCAAATTCGTGCCAATTTGCCCGCTGGAACCGGTAATTAAAATACGCATTTATCTCTCCTTACCCTATTTATTAACGGAAGATGGGTTTCACTGTAATCCGTTTTTCGATTTTAGCAAAGCTAGTATACTCTGCCGCACAGGGAACATGCCAAGAAAATTCACGGCCGTATCCCGCCACATTTATCAACTTTTCTAAAAAGGAGCAAAATATGAGTGATTTGATTGTAGTAGCCTTTGATAACCCTACGGGTGCAGAAAAACTGCGCGATAAGCTGATTGATTTGCAAAAGCAGCACATCATTGCCCTGGATGACGCTGCCGTCGTCGTACGCAAAGACGATGGCAAAGTCAAAGTCAAACAAGTAACCAGCCTGACCGGCGCTGGCGCCGTTGGCGGTGCATTCTGGGGGATGCTGATTGGTCTTCTGTTCTGGGCGCCCTGGCTCGGTTTGGCTATCGGCGCTATTTCTGGCGCCCTGGCCGGACATTTTTCTGACGTTGGCGTAGATGACAGCTTCATTAAAGAAGTTGGCGAAACGATTGAACCCGGTCACTCCGCGCTCTTCCTTCTGGTACGCGAAGCCACGCCAGACAAGGTACTAGAGCAACTGAAAGGTACAAAAGCCAAAATCATCCAGACGTCCCTTTCCGAAGAGCAAGAAGCCAAACTACGCGAAGCTTTCAGCGGCCACGAAGTCGAATAAACCCTAGTTTCTTTTATTACAACAAAACGGCCGTCCTCCCCAACGGCCGTTTTTTTATTCCCTAAATTCAAGTCAGACAAGCTCACCTTGTCACCCGGTCATCCCGGAAAAAGGCCAAGCATGAACTGGACCCCTCCCGAAAACTGGCTGCAACTCACGGCCGTAGATGCCCACACAGCCGGCGAACCCCTGCGCGTCTTTACCAGCGGCTGGCCCCATTTGCCCGGCGACGACATTCTGGCCAAACGACGCTACGCCCAAACCCATTACGACTGGCTGCGCACGGCCGTTATGTGGGAACCGCGCGGCCACGCCGATATGTACGGCTGCCTCCTCACCGAACCAGTCACGCCGGACGGCGATCTCGGCGTCCTCTTTCTGCACAACGCCGGATTCAGCACCATGTGCGGCCACGGCATCATCGGCCTGACCGTCGTGGGATTAGATACCGGCCTGATTGACAGACCCGGCCCCGCCCCCGTTCTCAAAATTGACACCCCTGCCGGCCGCGTCACCGCCACTGCCCAAAGGGAAAACGGCCGTACCCGCACCGTCTCCTTCCACAACGTCCCCGCCTTCGTCTATGCCCTCGATCAGCAAGTAGACGTGCCCGGAATAGGCCGCATCCGTTACGACGTCGCCTTCGGCGGTGCATTCTACGCCTTCGTCCAGGCCGGTGAGGCCAGCGTCGGTCTGACCCCGACCGATTTCCGTCAACTGACAGATGCCGGTACACGCATCAAACAAGCCGTGATGGCCAGCCTGCCCATCCGCCACCCCTTCGCCGCCGACCTGAGCTTCCTCTACGGCGTCATCTTCGTCGGCCCGGCGCACGATCCCGCGCACCACAGCCGTAACGTCTGCATCTTTGCCGATGGCGAGGTGGACCGCTGCCCCACCGGAACCGGCGTCAGCGCCCGCGCCGCCCTGCATTACGCCCGCGGCGAACTGGCCTTGGGGCAACCTTTCGTCGTGGAAAGCATTTTGGGCACAACCTTTACCGGCGAGGCAGTAGCAGAAGTCGAATTTGGGCCGTATACGGCCGTCATTCCCCAAATCACCGGCACAGCCCACATCACCGGCCTCAACTGCCTCCTCATTGACCCCCATGACCCGCTAAAATACGGGTTCATTCTCCGCTGAAAATTTGCTGCAATCATTTGGTAATCGGTTGTCAGTCACCGATTGCTACTGACGGAAGCCGAAATCTAACTTGAAATCCAGGCAGCCCGCCCTCCCCCGCAAAATGTGCTATGATCCCCGGCTATGAAGCAAAACGGCCGTACCATACCCTGGCGCACTGCTCTCAACCTCCTCCTCCTTACCCTGTTCTCCGCACCCGCCTTGCAGCCCCTCTTCAACCGCCAGTTCACCTGCGGCTTCGACAACAACTTCCACCTGTGGCGCGCTGTCCAGCTTGGCGAACTGCTGCGTAACGGTGTCCTCTACAGCCGCTGGGCGCCCCAGATGGCCCACGGCTACGGCTACCCGCTTTACCTGTTCCAATCCCCTCTGTCCGCGTACTTGGCAGCCATCTTCAACATCCTCGGTTTGGAATGGGTGACGGCCGTACACCTGACCTACGGTATCGGCATCCTCGGTTCCGGCTGGGCCATGTGGCTGCTGGCGCGAGATTTGTGGGGTGAAAAAGGGGCGCTCCTGGCCGCCGTCGCCTACATTTACGCTCCCTACCACCTCTACGTCGCCTACTACCGCGCCAGCCTGTCCGAAACCGTCGCCTGGGTCTTCGTTCCCCTGGTGCTGTGGGGGCTGCTCCGCTGGCAGATGCGTGGCGAGCGAAAGGGATTGGTCACAGCCGGAGTCGCCTTCGCCGCCCTCGTCCTCACCCACGACGTCACCGCCTATATCTTTCTGCCTTTTATCATCGGCTGGATGGGTGCGCTGGCCTGGCTGAAACAATCATGGCGCGCCTTGCGGCGGGGGGGTACGGCCGTTATCCTGGGCCTCGGTCTCAGCGCCTTCTTCTGGCTGCCGGCCATCACCGAGCGCAGCGCCATCCAGTTCGCCCGCGCCAATTCTGCCTGGCCCTTTCTCTACAGCAACAACTTCCTCTCCCTGAACCAACTGCTCTCCCTGCCGCGTAACGCCGATCCCCTGCTGCTGAACGATTGGCCCCAGCGCGGCCTGGGTCTGGTGCTGGCCGGATTAGCCATTCTCGGCCTCCT
>JALUPA010000414.1 GCA_027054335.1 Ardenticatenaceae bacterium | reverse complement strand
CCGTCGCTGAGAACGCGCAGGGTATCGGACTGCTTGAATGACGGGATACCTTTGGCGATCTCCTCGGCCCCGAAATCCTCCAGCAGCCGTTTGATCTCAGCAGGCAAAATCGCCTCTGGTATACGGGCCCGATCTTGCCCTTCAGGAAGTCGGGCGGTATTGGGTTTGAACATCACCACAATTTGCCGCTCCACCTCCCCCTGGGAACGTCCTGGCTGGGATATGGCCCGCAAACACAGCGAGATAAATCAGCGTACGAATTTTTCATCGCTTCCCTTAAAAAGTCAACTGCCGTTTGTTCTTGCCATCGGCATCCATGATCCACAATTTGCCGTTGCCCGGCTGCTCTGGCCGATAGTAGGAAAAGCGAACGTAAACGATCTTCCGCCCATCGGGACTCCAGGAGGGTTCCAGCCCGCCCCGGGAAGTGAGCTGCCTGGGCTTACGGCCATCCACATTCACCACCCAGACCTGCGCATCTTTGGTCTCAGTGTTGTTGGTCTGAAACACCACCTTCTTGCCGTCCGGAGAAAAAGAGGGATGATCGGCGCCATAGTCGTAACCAAACCTGTCGGGGTCAAAAATCACCTGTTTTCGAACCCCCAAGGTGTCCACAACGATGATTTTCCGACCACCGCCTTCCGCATAGCCTGAGACCACAAGTTTGTCGCCGGCTGGAGACCAGTCAGGATTGTAAGAATAGCGAATAATCAGTTTTGTCTCCCCGGTCTTAAGATTCATGATCCACACCCCTCGCGGTTCGCCAACATGGGTCGCATAAGCAATACGCTTCATATCCGGGGCCCAGGAAGGGGAATATCTCTTTTCCTCTCCCCAGGTCAGTTGCACCAGGCTATCCTTGGTGACGGTGATTTTGTAGATTTGCCCATCTTTACCCAAGGCCAACCATCGGCCATCCGGCGACCAGTCAGGTGCATAGAAAATGCCATCAATGGCAGAGATTAGAAACGGCCGTTGGTTGGTTCCATCTTCATTCATCAGCCATATCCCGGATGAATCCGTCGTGCGTCCATGGCCATAAGCAATGAGCCCGGCCGGCCCCCACGC